>NZ_JBBMFS010000003.1:0-269282 GCF_040095895.1 Lachnospira intestinalis | reverse complement strand
ATTTTACCATAAATCCCAGGGTTTTCGAAGCCTGGGATTTATTTTTTTTAGATTATATACCACATTAACATAAAAAAAGGGGCATCGCACTAATTTCTTAGTGCGACAGCCCCTTTTTGGCATATTGTCGGATTAAATAGGTAAAAGGCTTATATGCTTAGAAAATTAAAATGCCATATCGTTGACAATTCAAATATAGGGTGATATATATAATATATAGAAATTGCAATGATTGCAAAGTAAGAATGAATATGAAGGAGATAGAATTATGGGAATTAATATTGGGTTGGACATTGGTATTGCATCAGTAGGTTTAGCTGTAGTTGATTCAGATACAGGAAACGTACTGGAAACAGTGGCAGATTTATTTAATTGCGCAGAGGTGTCGGAGAATGTTAAAAGACGTGAATTTCGTCAGGCTCGAAGATTGAAAAGAAGACAACATACAAGACTTGAAGATTTTAAAAAGTTATGGGGTGCTGAAGGATTTATAATACCGAAAAATATTAATCTTTATTCTTTAGAATTAAAAGTACGTGCGTTACAAGAGAAAATTACAATGGACGAGTTATATGTTGTACTTTATAACAGTTTAAAACACAGAGGGATTTCTTATCTTGATGATTTTGAAGAAAGCACGGAAGGCGGCAGTGAGTATCAGAAAGGAATTCAGATTAATCAGCAGGAGTTAGAAACAAAGTATCCGTGTCAGATTCAGTTAGAGCGATTTAAAAAATATGGTGCGTACCGTGGACAAATTATAGTAGAAGAAAATGGTGACAAAACAGTACTTAGCAATGTTTATACATTTAGTGCATACAAGAAAGAAATTGATACAATTTTAGAAGCACAATCAAAATATTATCCTGAACTAACGAATGATTTTATAGAAAAATATCAAAGAATATTTAGCAGAAAACGCAAATATTACGAAGGTCCGGGAACTGAAAAATCAAGAACAGATTATGGTATATATACAACCCGAATTGATAAATCGACGGGAAATTATATAACAGAAGAAAACATTTTTGAGAAATTAATTGGAAAATGCTCGGTGTTTCCGGAAGAAATGAGAGCGGCTGCAGCATCCTATTCGGCACAGGAATTTAATTTATTAAATGATCTTAATAATTTGACGATTGGTGGACGTAAGCTGGAAGAAGAAGAAAAGCGTCAGATTGTTGAAACTATCAAAAATTCACAGCGTGTAAATGTAGAAAAAATCATATGTATGGTATCCGGAGAAAATGCAGAGACAATAGAAGGTGCCAGAATAAAGGACGACAAGCATATTTATCATTCATTTGAGGCATATCGGAAGATGAAAAAGGCATTATTTGAAGCCGGAAAAAACATAGAAGAATATGAGCGGGCAGAACTCGATGAAATTGGTCGAATTCTTACACTAAATACAGAGCATGAATCCATTGAGAAGGAATTAATTGATTCCGGTATTGGAATGAGTAAAGAGGAAATTGACAGTTTAATTAATTTAAGAAAAGAAGATGGCAAACCATTTAGTAAGTGGCATTCTTTTTCATTGAAATTGTTAAATATTCTGATACCTGAAATGTATGAAC
This sequence comes from Lachnospira intestinalis, assembly GCF_040095895.1. Taxonomy (NCBI): domain Bacteria; kingdom Bacillati; phylum Bacillota; class Clostridia; order Lachnospirales; family Lachnospiraceae; genus Lachnospira; species Lachnospira intestinalis. The sequence continues at coordinate 267,702 of NZ_JBBMFS010000003.1, read as the reverse complement.
AACCTAAAGAACAGATGACGTTATTGAGTGAAATGAAGCTGTTAAAGTCGTCAGATGAACTTTATAAAGGATTAAAATATATTCCGCAGGAGGCAATGACGAATGAAATATATAATCCCGTAGTAGTTCGTTCTGCGCGTATTGCTGTTAAAGCATTAAATGCAGTAATAAAAAAATATGGAAATCCGGAATTAGTTGTTATTGAAATGCCGAGGGATAAAAATGACGAGGAACAAAAACAGCGTATTAAGCAGGAACAAAGCAGAAATGAAAAGGAATTAAAAGAAATTATTGACAAGATAAAATCGGAATATGGCATACAAGTTACATCGGCACATTTCAGAAATCATAAGCAACTGGCATTAAAACTTAAATTGTGGAATGAACAAGAAGGAATATGCCTTTATTCAGGAAAACAAATTGATATTAATCAATTACTGACAGCTTCTGACATGTATGAAATAGACCATATTATACCGTTATCTATTTCGTTTAATGATAGTAGAAATAATAAGGTATTAGTTTATGCAACTGAAAATCAGGAGAAAGGACAGACAACGCCGTATAAGTATTTAACAATGTTACATAGGGGGTGGGGCTGGAATGAGTATGTAGCTAAGGTTAATGAACTTCATCGGAAGAAAAATATTAATTATAAAAAGGTCGAAAATCTATTATTTATGAAAGATATCACAAAGATTGATGTTTTAAAGGGCTTTATTAACAGGAATCTTAATGATACCAGATATGCCTCAAGAGTTGTGTTAAATACGTTGCAGAGTTTTTTCAGAGCAAATGAAACAGGGACGAAAGTATCTGTTATCTGCGGTGCTTATACAAGTCAGATGCGAAAAAATATGAGATTAGATAAGAATCGGGAGGAATCTTTTGCACATCATGCGGTAGATGCTTTGTTAATTGTATATTCTCAAATGGGATATAATACGTTTAGAAAATTGCAGGGAGAATTTATCGACTTTGAAACGGGAGAAATTCTGAATCCTGAGATGTGGAAAGAAAATATGACAGATGAAGTATACGAGAAGTGTTTGTATGGACAAGAAGGGCAGAAATGGCTAGAAATACGAAACAATATTAAAGAAACAGAAAAGCATGTAAAATATTGGCATAAGGTTGATAAAAAATGCAACCGTGCACTATGCAATCAAACTATTTACGGAACAAGAAATTTGGATGGTGGGGTATATAAGATTAGTAAAATTAAAGATATTCGAAGTATAGACGGATATAAGAAATTTGCTGAAATGATAAAGAAAGGAAAACAGAATAGCTTTTTAATGGCAAGGAATGACCCTAAGACATTTGCCTCTTTATTAGAGATATGTGAGCGGTATAAAGATGCCAAGAATCCTTTTGTGCAGTATGAAAAAGAAACAGGGGACTGGGTGCGTAGATATGCGAAAAAAAATAATGGACCGAAGATTGTCAGCTTAAAATATGTAGACGGTGAAGTGAATTCATGTATAGACGTTTCACATAAATATGGATATGAAAGAAACAGCAGAAAGGTTATTTTAGCAAGTTTAAATCCATATAGAATGGATGTATATTACAATAAAAATGACAGTAAGTATTATCTGATTGGAATAAAGCAGTCTGATGTAAAATTTGAAGCAGGAAAATCGGTAATTGATGAGGAAGCATATACGCGGATTTTACAACAGGAAAAAATGTTACAGGAAGGACAGGGCAGAGCAGACTTGGAAAAACTGGGCTATGAATTCAGACTGTCATTTTATAGAAATAATATTATTCAGTATGAAAAAGGAGGAGAGATTTTTACAGAGAGATTTCAGTCGAGGACAATGCCGGCTCAGAGAAATTATATTGAAACAAAACCTGTTGACAGAGCAAAGTTTAATAGACAGAATTTAGTGGGGCTGGGAAAGACAACGTCCATAAAAAAAGTTCATGTGGATATTTTGGGTAATCAATATATTACAGAAAAAGAAATATTCTCATTTGAATGTTGACAAAACACACTATTAGATGTACCATATAGCTATGGAAAATTATTTACACTAACTCAAGTTTTCCAGAGCTACTAAAACAAGGCTTTATGCCGAAACGAAGGAACATCGACGGATGTTCCTTTTTTTTATACAAAAATAGGAGGGGAAAATGGCGTATCGTGTAATTATGATTGAAAATGAGGTTTCTATAAAAGTTAAATTAAACAATTTGATTATATCAAAGGGGTTAGAAAAAGATGTGTGGATTCCATTGGAAGATATTTCGGTAATTGTTATGGATAACTTAACGACAACAATTACAGTAAGAACTTTAACGACATTTGCTGAATATGGAATTGAACTTGTTATATCTGATACAAGTCATCAACCGGTAGGAATTTATGGAGCATTGGCAAATCACAGCAGGGCAACAAAGGTACAATTAAAGCAGATTGATTATTTTACAGAGAAAAATAAGGATAATTTATGGATAGAAATTGTCCGGCAAAAAATTGCAAATCAATGTCAGGTTCTGGAATTGTTGGAGAAAAACAAAACTGCATTTGAAAAAATGTATGATTATAGAGAACAGGTGCAGCCGGGAGATATTACAAATAGAGAGGCGCATGCTGCAAAGGTTTATTTTAATACATTAATGGGGACAACATTTTCAAGGGGGAATGAAGATATCTTATTAAATTCGGGGCTGGATTACGGTTATGCCATTATTCGTTCTTATTTGTCCAGAGTATGTGTGGGATATGGACTGAATCCCCAGATTGGCATACATCATAAAAATGAATATAACAGGTTTAATTTATGCGATGATTTGATTGAACCAATTCGTCCGGTTGTGGATTATTATGTATACCGGTTGTTACAGGAAGAGGAATATTTTTCATCAGAACATCGAAGAAAAATAGTAAATTTGTTAAATCATAAAATACAGTATCAAAATAAGAAAATGTATGTCTGTAATATGTTAGAAACATATGTGGAACAGGTAGCATCATTGGTTATGGGGAAACGTGACACAATCTGTTTTCCGTCTGTAGCAGATTACATAGGTGAAGAGGATGAAATATAAAGTAATGAGAATGTTGTGTATGTTTGATTTGCCTGTGGAAACAGGAGAAGAACAACGGGCGTATAGACAATTTAGAAAAAATATAATGAAAGAGGGATTTATAATGATGCAGTATTCCGTATATGTAAGGACATGTCCGAGTAAGGAATTTGCAGAGCGTATTGAAAAAAGAATTAAAAGAATTGTTCCGGCAAAGGGAAATGTACGATTAATCTCAATTACGGAAAAACAGTATCAGGATATGAAGATATTGGTAGGAAGCAGGTCATTACAGGAAGAGTGCTTAGGTACGGAAAGGATGATTGTCATATGATATTACAAATATCTCAAATTGATAGAACAGCAGAAATAAATATAGAGCCTGTTACACAGCTTTGCGGACAAAATATTGTATGGAAAAATCAAATTCTCAGAATTATAAAAAAATATTTTTCCGGTGAGAAATATGCAGATTATGAAGAAAAAAACAGGGGAATCATACGGTTAGACGGAGAAGAAATTGGAAGAAAATACTTTCGATTAATAAAATATGCCGATAGAGCAAGTATGATAGAAACAATAAAAATCGGTAAAACCAATCTGCTTACACAGTGCATACGATATTTTTTAAATGATTTTGACTGCCAGCAGCAGATGAGTTATATTGACGAGAATTTAACAAAAATCTATCTCATGCTGAATAAAATGCTAGAAAGAAATATTGTAAATCTTCAATTAGATTATCAGTATTCGGATTTGTGGGACATTGTTCAAAAATCTGAAGTGTATTTATCGGACAGCCGGCATATTGAGGAAGCATCGGATTTTGAGCTGGTAAATCTATGTATTGACATTATAAAACAATTATTAGAAATTAATCCGGAAAAAACAATGATACTATGGGAAAATATAGACCATTTATTGACAACGGAAGAATATGAATATGTAGTTAAGGCATGTGAAGATATTACGAAAAAGTATGATATTTATTTTATATTTACAACAAGCCTGCAACAATATGTTTATGTTACTGAATCTACAATAGAGGATATTCATGTATATAATGCAGAAAACTTTATTTTTCCGGAGATTGAAAAAGTACAAAATTTTGTAAATAATCATTACCCTTACTATAAAGAGTGGAGTAAAGAAGAACTCTATAAGGTAATAAAGAATAATGTGCACAAAATTGGAATGAAAGGATATTTGGAAGAAGACAAAAATATAGTTGTTTTGAAATTAATCAATGATACATTCATCGAAAAAGAGGTAAAAAAGGAGCAGGCACATTTAGAAGAAAGTTCTTTTTTACTGCACGGGAATATGTTATAATTATTATGTTAGTAGTTACTGAAATGTTTATAATAGTCTTTTGTGGAAGACGTTTCATAAGGGCAATTTGACATTTTAGTAACTGGAAGATTTGAGTTAGTGTAAAACGATTACGTTCTTTATCTGCCGCAGTAGATTATTTTAGTAACTGGAAGATTTGAGTTAGTGTAAAACGATTTTGCTGTATACCGGCACTCTCCCAATATTTTAGTAACTGGAAGATTTGAGTTAGTGTAAAACTACGCACAGTACCAGCTTAGACAGTACATATTTTAGTAACTGGAAGATTTGAGTTAGTGTAAAACCCTGCAACCGATTTCACTGCCTGATATATTATTTTAGTAACTGGAAGATTTGAGTTAGTGTAAAACAATCTGTGCCATATTTGCTTATCCAGTCTGATTTTAGTAACTGGAAGATTTGAGTTAGTGTAAAACTAATACCGGCTGGTCGCCTTTATAATAGTGATTTTAGTAACTGGAAGATTTGAGTTAGTGTAAAACATTCCAAGATAATCGCAGGTTTCTTTTACATTTTAGTAACTGGAAGATTTGAGTTAGTGTAAAACAATGTGTGCAGAAATCGAATTGCAAGATGTATTTTAGTAACTGGAAGATTTGAGTTAGTGTAAAACAGCAGGATAACTAACAACAAGCTGAGTGAGATTTTAGTAACTGGAAGATTTGAGTTAGCATAAAGCTTGCTATCACACCTGTAAAAATGTATAATTATTTTAATAACTGGCAAACATAGGCTGGTATAAAATTGAATATGCCTATATCGTTTAGGGTGATATATTTTAGTAACTGGAAGATTTGAGTTAGTGTAAAATAAGGTGTAAGCTATTAATATATCAATACGAAGCTAAAACAATTATTCGAATTTCATGATTTTTCTATAACAAAAGGGATATAAAGATTAAGTGTCTTCCCCAAAACAAAACATTTACAATTCCCCACAACTTGCTATAATAAACATTGATTTGTTCAAAACCATGCAGAACAGATATTGCTGAAAATCAGAACAAAAAGGTAGGAATGAACACAAATGGATATTATAGAAAAATTTGGAAATGTGGTGGGAAACGAAGCGTTAAAAGACCCTGACAAAGCCCGCCGTCTTCTGCTTGCCGGATACCGGCTTCAGGAGAAAAAACTACAGCTTTTTCCGGACCGGGAGCTTCCGCTGTCCGGGCAGTATGCGGCGCGGGTGGTCATGAAAAATATAATTCAGGCACTTGCAAAACCGCAAAATTCGGCAATGATGAGCATTTTCGTTCCGGGAGAACTTCTAACGGCGGCGGGACTGACACCGTATTCCGTGGAAGCGCTGTCCTGTTTTATAGCAGGTACAAAATGTGAGCAGATATTTTTACGCAAAACCGAGGAAGAAGGATTTCCGGAAACCATGTGCTCATATCACAGAGTTTTTCTGGGCGTGGCGCTGACCGGCATTTTACCGGCGCCGAAATGTATGATTTATACCAATCTTGCCTGTGACGGAAATATGATGACATTTCCTTATTTAAAGGAAAAATACAGCTGTCCGGGCTTCTATATTGATGTTCCATATGAAAAAACGCAGTCTTCAATCAAATATGTTGCAAATCAGTTAAAAGAATTGAAACATTTTCTGGAAGACATTACCGAAAAGAAAATTACAGAAGAAGCGGTGGAAAATGCCGTTACAAACAGCAGAAAAGCGGCGGCACATTTTAAGAGCCAGCTTGCTTTGCGCAAAGACCATGACCCGGTGACATCTCTCACCAATGAATTATATGCGATTTTTATGTGTCATCTGCTGGCGGGGTCGGAAACATCGCTTAAATACACCGAGCTGCTTCTTGAAGATGTAAAAAATGCACCAAAGGGAGACGGGCTTCATGTCCTTTGGATGCACATTATGCCGTTTTTACAGCAGCCGGTGAAAGAGACATTTAATTACAGCAAAACCATGCACATCAGCGCCTGCGATTTTGTAGCAGACGGATTCCGTGAAATGCAGGCAGATGACCCATATGAGGCAATGGCGGAGAAAATGGTTCACTGTATTTATAACGGAAGTGTTAAAGAAAGAATCCGGATGGCGGAAAAACTTGCAAAACAGACAGATGCAGATGGTGGAATCCTGTTTGCACACTGGGGATGTAAAGGGACAATCGGCGCATCCGGACTGATTAAAAATGTTTTGGAAACGGCAGGACTTCCGACAATGATTTTGGATGGTGACGGTTGCAATCCGGCGAATACTAGTGACGGACAGGTGTCCACCAGACTTCAGGCATTTGCGGAAATGCTGGAAAAGAACAAGGAGGAAAAACATTCATGATTCATTATGTCTGTAAATATACCCCGACAGAACTGTTTCAGGGCTTTGGAGAAAAATGTGCGGTTTTGGAAGAAATGCCGGAAAATTTTGAAATGTCGGACCAGATTGCTCATGCAAATCTGTGCGGCTTCGGAAAATCTGTGATTCAGGCGGTGCTGGAAGGAAAAGCAGAGGAACTGGTGCTTGTCAACTGCTGTGATTCTATGCGGCGCGTGTATGATATTGTAGAAAGCACCGGAAAATGCAAATTCCTTTATATGCTGGATATTCCGCATGACGATGAGGAATGTGAAAAAGTGAAATTTGCCGCGTCAATCTGCCGGTTGAAAGAAGCTTATGAAGAATATTCCGGAAAAAAATTTGATAAATCACTGTTTTTGAAAGCATTTGAACAAAAGGATACCGAAAATAAACCGTATATTGGTGTGCTGGGCGTGCGTGTGAGCGGCGTGCTAGAGCAGATGATTCGCGAAAATATCCAGATGAACGTAGAAAATCTGACCTGTACAGGCGGGCGCAGGCTGGCGGTCATTCCAGAAGATATGCAGAAAATGGACGAAGAAGCAATGTTTCTTGCATATGCGGATGCACTGCTTTGTCAGATGCCGTGTTTCAGAATGAACAACAGCACCCGCAGAAACCGGCTGTATCTGGATCCGTATTTAAAAGGAATCATTTATCATACAATTAAGTTTTGTGATTATTACGGATTTGAATATGCAAGTATTAAAAAGAACATCAAAGTTCCGATGCTTAAAATAGAAACGGATTTTACAAGTCAGAGCGCAGGACAGTTACTGACGAGAATCCAGGCATTTTCAGAAACGATAGAAGGTGCGGACGATACCAATCCGGGAAAGGAAATCAGCGAGGAGGCAAAGAAAAGAATGGAATCAGGAGTTTACTATACAGCAGGAATTGACAGCGGTTCAACCAGTACAGATGTGGTCATTTTGGACCGGGACGGAAAAATTAAGTCGACAATGATTATCCCGACCGGCGGCGGGGCAATGATGAGTGCGGAAAAGAGTCTGGAACTGGCGGTGGAAAAAGCCGGCATTCAAAAGGAAGAAATCGTAAGAATCGTGACAACGGGATACGGACGTGCCTATATTGACAGCGGCGATGACAGCATTACAGAGATTACCTGTCACGCAAAAGGGGCACATTATCTGAACCCGCGGGTGCGTACGGTCATTGACATCGGAGGACAGGATATTAAGGCAATCAGCATTGATGAAAACGGCGCAGTAAAGAATTTCCTGATGAATGATAAGTGCGCGGCGGGAACGGGACGTTTTCTTGAAATGATGGCAAGAACGCTGGGACTTTCGTTAGAGGAGATGAGTACAAAGGGACTGGAGTGGAAAGAAAATGTTGTGATTTCCAGCATGTGCACGGTTTTTGCGGAATCGGAAGTGGTATCCCTCGTTGCCCAGAATAAAAATGTGGCAGACATTATCCACGGCTTAAATGTTTCTGTCGCTTCAAAAGTAGGGGCGCTTGCCGCCCGCCTCGGAAAGAACAATCCGGGAGAATATATGATGACCGGCGGCGTTGCCAAAAACAAAGGAATCACCAATGCCCTCGAAGAAAAGCTCGGCGCAAAGCTGTATATCTGCGATGAGGCACAGCTTTGCGGTGCGCTGGGAGCGGCGCTGTTTGCGTATGAGAAGTGCAAGAAGGGGGAATAGGATACAGCGTAAAAAAATTATGGAGTAATGATTTTTTCTGAACAATACTGCATGGCAAAATCTATAAATAACTGGGCACTGTGACTTAAAAATTTTTCTTTTTTCCATATAATTCCTATCTTTACATCAATGGACGGTTTAAGAGGAATTCCGACATATTCTCTAAAATGTGGCAGCATATCGGAGAAAAGAAAACAGCCACAGTTGCCTTTATCAACAAATTTCAGCGTAGTATATAATTGACTGCTTCGCATAATAATGTGAGGACTGATATTTAATCCGTCGAATCTGTTTTTTAAGAGTTCGTTCTGCACAGAATCTACATTAAACATGACAAGTTTTTCATCTTTAAAATCTTCAATGGTCATGTATTTTTTCCCAGACATAGGATGATTTTTAGATACAACATACACAAGCTGTTCTTTAGCGAGAACACGGCTTTCAAATTTATCAATATTAAACTGTTCCATATTAACAATAGCGAGACCAAGCTTTTCTTCCTGAACAAGATTACATGCACGTACAGAACCGAACTCATCTAATTCTATCTGGATATCAGGGTGATGTAATTCAAATGCGTTAATTACCTCAGGAAAAAATATAGTGCTGAACATAGGTGGGATTCCTATTTTGAGAATAGGAATGCGATTGCCTAATTCTAAGAATTCATTCTGCATTTCTGTACTGTGTTTTAACAGCTTCTTCGCTTTTTCATAAAATACTTCGCCGGAACTGGTCAGTTCCAGATGATTTCCGTTCCTTGTAAACAGAATAATATTAAATTCAGCTTCTAAATCTTTTATGGCAATGGATATTGTCGGCTGTGTCACGAAAAGTTCTTCGGCAGCTTTAGTGATACTATGAGTGCGGCAGGCCGTACAGAAATATTTTAACTGGTTCAGTGTCATAGTGCAGTTCCTCCTTCAGGTATGATCTATCCTATATTCACAAATTCGCGCTGACGTGCGCGCGTCCTGCTTTGCAGAACGATTTGTATTTGTCCGCTAATAGTATTTGTGTTCATTATATCATAAAAAATTTTTATTGAAACATAAAAATCATTAAATTGTTTTTTTGTTAGAACAGACTTATACTTTAGTTACATTAAAAATGTGTCCGGACAAAAAGCTAGCAAAAAATAATTTGTGAAAGGGGGAGGCAAAATGTCTCAAACAACAATAACGTTACTGTTTCTATTGTTTGCTGTAATGAGCTTTATACTTGAAAAGATTCCGCTTGGCCTTACAGCTACGATTGTTGCACTGGGGTTAAACCTTACCGATGTACTTACGGTAAAGGAAACATTTGCAGGATATGTAAACAGCAATGTAATACTGTGTGTCGGAATGTTCGTAGTTGGACAGGCACTCTTTGAAACGGGCATGGCGAATAAAATCGGAGGTATTGTTACTAAATTTGCCAAGTCTGAAAAGATACTTATTATTGCGATAATGTTAATCGTAGGGGTTATGTCAGGGTTCCTTTCAAATACCGGAACAGCAGCAGTACTTATACCTGTTGTCTGTGGAATAGCAGATGAATCAGGATATTCAAGAAGCCGCCTGTTAATGCCGCTGGTATTCGCGGCAGCCCTTGGAGGAAACCTTTCAATAATCGGAGCACCGGGAAATCTTATGGGTGTAAATGCACTTGAAGAATTAGGACTTTCAACAAGCTTCTTCATGTATGCACCGATTGGAATACCAATGCTTATATGCGGAATTATTTATTTTGTTGTAATAGGATGCAGACTTCTTCCGGATAAGAAGACGGTCACGGAAGATGCGCCTGAGCAGACGAGAGATTTTGGCAATGTTCCGAAATGGAAGCAGGTAATGTCACTTATTGTGTTAATTCTTGTTATTCTTGCCATGATATTTGAGGACAAGATAGGAATTAAGATACAGATTTCAGCTTGTCTCGGAGCAGTAATACTGGTACTTACAGGTGTTATATCTGAGAAAGAAGCATTGAAGTCTATTGATTTAAAGGTTGTGCTGTTATTCGGCGGCTCACTTGCACTTGCAAGTGCTCTTGAGAAAACAGGAGCAGGAACACTGATAGCAGATAAGATTGTCGGAATTATGGGTTCTAATCCAAGCCCTACAGTTCTTCTGCTTGTGATATTTGTAGTTACATGTGTACTTACAAACTTCATGTCCAATACAGCAACAACGGCACTTATGGTTCCGATTGCCGTATCACTGGCAGAGAGCCTTAGTGCAGACCCAAGAGCAGTAGTAATTGCTACAGTTATTGCGGGATCATGTGCATATGCAACACCAATCGGAATGCCGGCGAATACAATGGTAGTCGGTCTTGGCGGATATAAGTTCAAGGATTATGTAAAATCCGGACTTCCGCTGATATTCGTATCATTTGTGTTGTGTATGATTTTGTTACCAATATTATATCCGTTCTATCCATAAGATAAAGCGGAAATTAAAAATGTTACAAAACAAGGAGGCAAAAATCCTCTGCTCCTGCAAGGGCAGTCGCATTTTGCTTCGCAAAACAAGGAGGATTTATATGAATAAAGAACAGAGCGTAAAGCTGATGACAGACAAAATGGCTAAGTTTGTTGGCCATATCGGTAAGAAGTTACCGGATGATGTAATTGCAAAACTTGAGGAACTTGCAGCACAGGAAACAGCACCGCTTCCAAAGGTATTATATGAAACAATGACGAAGAATCAGGGACTGGCAGTATCACTTGATAGACCGAGCTGTCAGGATACGGGTGTATTACAGTTCTGGGTTAAATGTGGAACAAACTTCCCGCTGATTAATGAACTTGAAGATTTGTTAAAGGAGGCTGTTGTACAGGCAACATTTGCAACACCGTTAAGACATAACTCTGTTGAAACATTTGACGAGTACAATACTAAGAGAAATGTTGGTAAGGGAACTCCGACAGTATTCTGGGATATTGTTCCGAATGATGACCACTGCGAGATATATTCATACATGGCAGGCGGCGGCTGTACACTTCCGGGCAAGGCAATGGTTCTTATGCCGGGTGCAGGTTACGAGGGGATTACAGATTTCGTGCTTGACCAGATGACAAGTTATGGACTGAATGCATGTCCTCCACTTCTTGTAGGCGTAGGTGTTGCAACTTCTGTTGAAACGGCGGCACTTCTTTCCAAGAAGGCACTTATGAGACCAATCGGTTCACATAATGACAATGAAAATGCTGCTAAAATGGAGAAGCTGCTTGAAGACGGAATCAACGCTATCGGACTCGGACCTCAGGGTATGGGCGGTAAATTCTCTGTTATGGGAGTTAATATTGAAAATACAGCAAGACATCCATCAACAATCGGTGTAGCTGTTAATGTAGGCTGCTGGTCACACAGACGGGGCCATGTGATATTTGACAAAGACTTAAATGCAGTATGTGATACACATTCAACAATAGACCTGAACGCATAGGAGGATTAGAAAATGGTAGAAATCAGAGGCGATAAAAAGGTTCTTGTTACACCGGTAAGTGCCGAGGACTTAAAGGATATTAAGATTGGTGACATTGTATGGCTTGACGGAGATTTAATGACATGCCGTGATGTTGCACACAGAAGACTTGTAGAATATGGCAGAGAGCTTCCTTACGATATTAAGGATAAGGCAATATTTCACGCGGGACCTATCGTAAGAAAGATTGAAGGAACAGATAATGATTACGAGATGGTATCTGTAGGACCGACAACATCAATGCGTATGGAGAAATTTGAATATGAATTTACAAAGCAGACAGGTGTCAGAGTAATTGTAGGAAAAGGCGGAATGGGACCAAACACGGAAAGAGCATGTAAAGAATTCGGCGCAATTCACTGTGTATTCCCTGCCGGATGTGCCGTAGTGGCAGCAACAGAAGTTGAAAAAATTGCTGAACATCACTGGGACGAACTTGGTATGCCTGAAACATTATGGTGCTGTAAGGTTAAGGAATTCGGTCCTCTTATCGTATCAATAGATGCCAATGGCGACAACCTTTTTGAACAGAACAAAGTGACGTTCAATGAGAGAAAAGAAGAAGCCAAGAAAGCAATATATCCTAATGTCAAATTCATAAAATAAATAAACTTAAAAACAGGGGCGGCAGACCAATCAGGTCTGCCGCCCTAACTCCTTGTGCTGATAATAAAGAATGATTCAATGTATGTCGTTTGAACAGAGAATGTTAATGATAAATTATTATAAGTCGATTAAGAAGTTAGATAATAAAGATATAACTACTTAGGTTATAAGGCAAAAAGTTTTGAGGTTACAAAGCACATTGACGAAAATTTAAAGGAGGTATGACCTATGTTAGCGGCAGTAAAGGGAATTGTACAAGGCAACACAGTTGTTATTGAAGACGAAGATATTAGAGATTATAACGGAACGGAGGTTATTGTTACGCTGTTAAATTCTCCACAGAGAAAAGCAAAGAAAGCACCTGTTGACTGGGATAGTTTTGTTATTCCAAGCGAAAGAGGAAAGCATGTAGATGAATATATGAAGGAGATGCGTGAAAATGACAGATTATAAGAAAGCATTTGTCGATACTGCACCATTCATATACTTCATAGAAAAGGATGAAAATACCCCATAGTATTATGATAAGGTAAAGAAAATTTTCAGTAATGGATATGATGCAGATAAGGATAAGAATGATATGCCTATGGCTACTTTATATTAGGAAAATTTATTCCGCCATATGCTAAAAATGTGAACAAAAACACTGTCATAGAAATATTGTAGAATTGTTGTAAGTGCCGAAAATACAGTAAAATCAAGCATTTAGGAAAGCTTAGATATATGATAAAAATGCTTTTCATCTGCCACGGCACTCCAGTTTTATGACAATACATACCTTCGCAGACTGGGGCGGTACGGGGCAGAATATGGCGGAAAGTTCTGGAATTACTACGGTTTCGACTACTAAGGCGCATTGGAAAAATGGGAATAAAGGCAAACATGTGGGGAGAATTCCTTAGTAGTAAGTGACTACTTAGAGGGTGAATATGAATGATAAAAGCCACATTGTAGGTAGGATTGTGAACTTCCAGAACTTTTTAAACCTAACCATTTGTGTGAATAGAAAAAACTTAAAATAGCTCATATTCCAAAAATATCCTGAATGCATTTGGATTGACGGACAAGAACATAGAATACCGAGCAAACCGGATCAGTGAAGAACTGAAGAAAAGTATGATGAAGGAGACATACAAAAATGGCGAGAGGTAAAAGAATAATCGGAATCGATGCAGTAAACCAACAGATCGAAACTGCTGAAGCAGAAGTAATCAAGGCTAAAAAGAAGTATGATGAAGCAACAGATAAACTGAAGAGTCTATTGGACAAAAAGAAAGCACTGCAGACAGAGGAGCTGATGAATGCAGTCATGAAGAACAGTCGCTCCTATGAGGAGATCCTTTAGATACATTCAGTTGGATTCATCTGAAGATCAGAAATTATAATCTATAGAAAGTCTCCAGTTTCAGTGGCTCCGTGCTGAGACCGGAGACTTTTAGGTTTAAAATTTCTGGAAGTTCACAAGGATGCCTGCATTGTGGACTTTTTGTATTACAAAAACAGTTGACATTTTGTATTACAAAAAGTAAAATGATAGTAATATGAAAGGAGGATGAGTATGAAAAAAATGGGAAGACCAAAGGGCGAAAATAATATGGAAAGAGTATGTACAATTCGTATGGATGAAGCCACATTGGAAAGATTAGAACGATATTGCCTTTTATTAAATAAAGCAAAGTCAGAAGTCATTAGAGAGGCAATAAATAAATATGTTGATGAAAATAATTGTAAGGATAAATGATTTCCATAAGTAATACTCCTGTTTATAGGGGATACTGAGAATATAACAAAAACGGGAGAGGTAATAAAAATTTGAAGACTATATTTTTGAGTTTTGATATGAAATGGTATTTGCCGTTGTACGATGGTAGAAAAAAATATGAACATAGAAAGAGATTTTGTGAGGAACCTGTTAGGGCATTTATATATTTAGGAAAACCGATACAAGCAATTGTTGCCGAGATAGGATTAGGAGAACGCGAAAATATTTGTGATTGGCAGGAGAAATATATTGATGATGAGATAGTAATACAACGTATAAATGATTTTAAAAAAAGAAATAATTATGGTATGAAGGTTTTGTGGTTTAAGGAGATTGTTCCAATTGAGCTAGCAGATATACAAGAAATCTTTCTGGACTTTAGAGTGCCTAGATCATATATTGTTCTTGAAAATAAAAAAGAACTACTGAAGTGGTTGGATTCTGTGAAACGATATACATCACATAGTTACTGCAATTTAGATAAAGATTTTACTAAAGAAATTATTTGTACTTATTAAAATTATGTTCATTGGTATAAAGGATGTAGTTAATATTTATCGTACTAATATGAAAGGAAGATGAAGACGTGGCTGGTAAAATAGGATTAACATTCAAAGATTCAAAGGAGGTTCCGGTACATAGATGGTATCCATATGTTGAGGGTTTTTCTGCATCTTGGATTAGTGATATGCTAGGTGAGTATTGCTGTGAAGGAATGCAAGTATATGATCCATTTGGGGGGAGCGGAACAATGAACTTAGAAGCTTCCAAAAGAAAAATGAGAAGCTATTTTTCAGAAATGAATCCGTTCATGAGATTTATACTAAATACAAAAATAAATGTAGTGCGTCAGGTCCAGACAAATAAGTCTAAATACTTAGAAGAAATGAAAACTGTTATAAACTATGTTGGGTCTGAAGAATTTATGAATGTTTCACAAAGAGATTTGACTGCTTCAAAGTATCTGACAATGTTAGAAAAAAAATATTTTGTTGAAGAAGATTTGAAACAATTAAGAACAATTTATGATTTGGCAGAGGTTGGAGATTATTCTGATGAAGTAAAAAGATTAATAAAATGTGCAGCGGCATGCATTACTGTAGATACCTCAAATATGACAAGGCGAGCAGATTTGAGACGAAGACGCGATAACGAATATCTAACAAGAGTTGTTGATGTAAAAAATCAGTTTCTGTTTAAGTGGCTGCAGATTATTAATGATATAAATAAATGCGATATTTTATATGAATCTGCTTATTTAGTTTCAGATGATGCACGTATTATAAATAATGATTATTTGGAGAGATTTGATTTTGTAATAACTTCTCCTCCTTATATAAACGGAACTAACTATATTAGAAATACCTCTTTAGAATTATTACTCACAGAAGAGGCGAAATCAGAAAATGATCTGAAAAGATTGAAATGTAAGACTGTTTGTGGAGGTATAAGTGATGCAACTACTTCTAGATTAGAAGATATGTTACAGTTTTCTTTTGTTGAAGAAGTTGCTTGTAAATTAGATCAATCAGCCAAAGATAAAAGAATTCCTTTTATGATTAGATGTTATTTTAGTGATATGTATAAAGTTTTAGATAGTGTGTATCATTATATGAAGCCGGGGGCAAAATTTGCGCTGGATATAGGTGATTCCAAATTTTATGGGGTATATATTCCTACAGACAGTTTTCTGTGTATGTTAGCAGAAAAAATAGGTTTTAAAGTTATTTCTGTTACACAAATTGCAGAGAGGTTTTCAAGAGATAAAACAAAGTTGAAACAAGTATTAATAATTTTTGAAAAAGTGAGAATATAATGAATAGTGAACAGTTTATAAAGAAAATAGAAAGTTTTAAGAAAGAACTACCATATACAAGAGGAGAGTATGTAAAAAAAACATGGGGGCATGACTTACATTCGTTATGTTCATATCAAGGAAAGTTAAAGCCTGCGGTAGCGCATTGGTTAGTAAAGATGTTTAGTGAGGAAGGCGATGTTGTCTTAGATCCTTTAGGAGGAGTAGGGACGATTGCTTTAGAAGCTTGTCTACAAGGAAGAAAAGGTATCAGTAATGATATTAGCATTTTAGCATCAACAGTAGCAAAGGCTAAAATTTCCTTTCCTAAGATAGATGATGTTATGAAAGAACTTGCTAGGTTAGAAGAGAAAAATAGGAATTCGATATTGACTGAAGAGGATTATCTGTCGGCTGAATTTGGATTAAATGCAAGTGTTAAAGATTATTTTCATGAGGACACACTACGAGAGATATTGTTGTTTCGTAAAAATTTGTGTTTGGAAAATAATCCTTCAGCAGAAAGATGCTATGTAGCAGCAAATTTGTTACATATTTTGCATGGAAATAGACCATATGCATTGTCTAGAACTTCACATGCATTGACTCCATTTGCACCAAAAGGAGAGTATATATATAAAAATGTTGTTGGAAAGATAACTGAAAGATTATACAAATGTGCTAAGTTCGAATTTCCAGAAAATTATGTTAAAGGTGAATCATACTGGGGATCTTATGAAAATTTAAATTGTGAGAAGGCTAATATAATAATTACATCGCCACCGTTTGTAGGGATGAGGTTTGATAGACCAAATTGGATGAGATTATGGCTCTGTGGTTGGAATAAAGAAGATTTTTTAGAAACTAGTAAAGCATCATTAGATCGAATGCAAATGTCAAATTGGGATGTTTACTATACTTTTTTTCAAAAATGCTATAGTTTATTAAAAGAAGATGCATTTATGATACTTCATCTTGGTGGATCAAAAAAATATGATATGGTTTCTGAATTAGCCGTAAGGGCCAAGGATTATTTTAAGATTGTCGATATTGTGTATGAAGATGTAAGTAATACAGAAAAACATGGCGTAAAAGATAAAGGTACTACAGATAAACATATTTTTGTATTTATGAAAAAAATCCGGAGATAGGAAATCTCCGGATGAATAATTAAGAATCTTTTCGTTCATTTAGCCTTGTCATTAAATCATTATATGCATTTGCATTGGTAGTTTTAAGAATTTTATATAAATCTACAGATGGACGTACTTCAATAACTTTATTTGCGATAGAACGAAATGTTCTAGCGTCAAGGTTATTAGCAAAATAAACGATATTAGCTAGTATACGTTGTAGTTGTTCTTCACAAACATCCTTTTGAACCAATTTATCATAGGCCAACCCTGTAATTTGGGATAGTTTACGAAGTTTTTCTTCGCTTTGATAGAAATCTATTGGAAAAGAGTCATGCTTGTTATTATTACAGGTAGAACATAAGCATGTGGCATACTGATCTATAGGCCATAGATAGGCAAGTGGTCGAGTATGATCTAATTGAACATCCTTAAGTAAAAGGGGGATGCCGCAGTTAAAACATTTTTTCCCAAAGCGTTTCCACACTTGACTTTTTAAGCCTTCACCAGTCTCTCTATCTTTAAGTTCAATGATTTGTTCAGGTTCGCGAAGAAGGATTTTCCGTTCTCGAGTGATTATACTTGATTCATTCAATTTATCAGATGAACGATCAGGATTGAAGTAATCGTTTATTCTCCATTTTTTGCAAGAACGGCATTCGTTTTGGAAACCTGTAACCTTTGCTTTGTGATGATGGAAGGCTGATGATGCAATTGTCTCTCCTATTGGCAGATAACGTTGACAGTAAGAACACTTTTTTAAAGGAATAAAGTCTTCTTTCGTTCTGCTCGTATAGCTTGAAGACATAGATGGATTTGGCATGATAATGATACTATCATGAGGTAAATACAATGCTTCAGGCATAAGATGGGGTAAGTTAAGTGCAGAACATATATCGTTATCAGAAAGTCCATCAAGAATTTCATAGTGTTCTAAATCGATGGTTCCACTTGTTATTCCCCAAGTATATAGTTGATCACAATTTATAGTAAGAATAACTTTAGCTGTTTGATATTGGACTGAGCATGGAAAACAAAAACCAATTCGATTCCACAGAACATTTAATGGTTGGGAATAAGAATGTACAACATGGTCATCAAACAAAAGTGAAATTTGTATATATGTGTTTGTTTTCGGAAAAATATATCCTCCAAATGAAAAAATATCACCTTTTGTAAACTTGCTTAATTCTGAGTAAACTAGTCTATTAGTGTGAGGGTTAGAAAAGTCATATACAAATACTTCGTCATATGATATTTCTTGATAATCTTTAAAACTAGAATAGTCATCTTTTCTAAAAGTTTTTGCTAAGCGACGCATAATAATTCCTCCTTTGCAAAATAATCCAAAATAATAATATCATACAAGGAATATTTTGTATATAGTGGATAAAAATGTGATAAGGGGGAGGAAAATTTCTGTAGGAAATAATTAAGTAGACCGATGGCCCCCTTCGTGCGAATTTTCGCAGAATTAAACAGGGGGGATACCCGTCAAGGTCAGTTAATGTGAAAATATTCGCTGAATGTCATCACTTTAGCTGATTTTGTTTTGCCAGATAGTACCGAAATACGAAGAAAAAACATGTAAAAAGCAGCATAAAAAGCACAGTTTTTCTGCGTACATTTTGGCAGAAATATAATCCGAATTGTCTTGCTATTTTGTGCCATCAGAGTGATATATGTACTACCGAATAAAGAAAGGCGGGTACATATTATGAAGAATGAAATCATATTCACATTGGAATCGAAGCAGAGACTAAAACTAGCACAGGAGATTGGAAACATACTTGGGACAGCACCGCATTATGAACGGGTACCAGGCTGTGCATATGATATTGCAGGATACCGACTGGATAAAGAGGGTGTACTGCATATCCCGGAGGGAGCAGAAGAAACAACGAAAGACCTAATTCTGCAGTTACGAGAGCGTGGGTTTCAGGACGATGCGGAAATAACGGAAGAAGTGCCAGTGCAGCAGGACAAACTGACAATAGCGATTCCGAGAGAAAGCCTTACGGATACGGCATTGGAAAATTTGCAGAAAATCACAGCAAACAAGCAGACACTTTGTCAACGTGCATTTCGGATGGACAGCACAGAGATTGAAATTACAGATGAAAAAATAAATTTCACATGGTTTCCATACACAGTGGATGGAGATGATATTGCAGCCTACACGCAATTTATCTCAAGGCTGTGTGATATGGCAAGAGATGCAAAAAGGGTATCATCAAAGCCGACCGAAACGGACAATGACAAATATGCTTTCTGCTGTTTTCTGCTCAGACTTGGCTTTATCGGAAAAGAGTATAAGACAGCGAGAAAGATTCTGCTTAGAAATCTTACGGGAAATTCAGCATTCCGCTGCGGAGAATAAGGATAAAATGACATGGGGTGTCGGTGCAGACCGAGGCCCTTTTTCTATGGAAAAACAGTTGGGGCAACTTGTGGCAGATGATTTAGGTTATTCTTATAGAGCCTATATAGAAAATAACCTATATTACTTGCCACATCTTGCCCCAATGTGAAAACAGCCGTGGTCACGCCCAGCGGTTATCATTTTCTTCCTGTATCTTTCTGCGATAAGCAGTGCGGGATTTTCTACGGTTTCGTTCTTTTTTACATTCTGGATTGTCACAGTATTTCTGGCGGTTCCCGTTTTTGATGAACAGACGGCCGCAACACTCACAGGTGGCAACGCCCACACGGTCGGCATAAGCAATGGGGTAATCCGTAGGGATAGATACATATTGCGACAGAGCGAATCGGGCAGCATCAAAAACAGAATGGAAATCCGGCATGACCTTCAATTCTCCATTTTCATCCAGTCCCAACTTCATGGTTACGCCACTCATTTTATTTAGGTAAGCTGATATTTTACCGAGATGTTTCTGCATAGGAAACGAATTAAAATCTGCAAATTCATTCGTCCATGTGATCTGCGCAAGATCTGTGGAAACGTCAAGCCGTTCCAGACATTTTTTGAACATCAGGATGACAAGGGTATCCCGGTACAGGCTTTCGAGATCTTTCCGCATGGTGTGAACATCAAAAGTGAAATTACCAAGAATGTTAGTGGAAAAATCCCAGTATTCCGTATCCTTTTCAATATCCCAACGATATTCTTCGATGTCCTCAGAGGCATAGTAGGGGTGTGCGTACTGCTGACACCAAGAAATGATATCATCGGCAGCAGTGGTGTCATTTTTTTCACGGATACTCTGGTACAGGTTATTCAGAGAAAGCCAGAGCTCATTTCCGTCCAAGCCGTATCCACGGTTGAGTCTTGGGACATCGCCCTCGCCCAGACAGGCAGTGATTATGATTTCTCCATTCTGTTCTGTTTTTTCATAGTATTTGAAAGTTGCGGTCAGCCGTGCATCCGCACTCATTTTCCCCAAACTGAAATCTTCGTTCATATTCTACCTCCATTCTTACCGATAAAACTTGCTTTCGGTACGAGTTCTTACCAATAGAAAATAGCCTTTGGTAACATTATAAAGTATACTGTGATAGAAAACAAGAGCAATTCATGTTTGGAATGCAGAGAGGAGGATGGCTATGGATAAAGTCACGATGAGCGTACAGGAAATGGCAATGCAGATGGGAATCAGCCTGAGCAAAGCGTATGCACTGACCAGAGAAGCGGATTTTCCAATCGTCCGTGTAGGCAAGCGGGTATTGGTTCCTGTTTCCGAATTTAAGGTGTGGTTATCGGCAAGAGCCACGGAGAAATGATACGTCAGAAAATAAGCGGGGAAGGAGAAGCATAGAATGTATGAGAAACTCCCGGAACAGTTGAAAAAAGACGGACGGTTCTGTCTGTGGAAATATGAAGAAAGAAACGGACGCATGACAAAAGTGCCGTATCAGACAAATGGCAGAAAAGCGAGCAGTGCCGATAAAAATACCTTTTCGGATTTTCGATTGGCAGTCAATGCAATGGATGGTTATGACGGAATCGGTATGGGTGCATTTGATGATTTCTGCATGGTAGATATCGACCATTGCGTGTTTGGTGGAAAGCTGACGCAGATGGCAGAAGACATCGTGGAGAGAATGGACTCCTATACAGAATTCAGCCCCTCCGGCACGGGAGTCCGCATAGTATGTAAGGCATCTTCCCTGTCTTATGATACGGGCAGATATTACATCAATAATCAGAAACTTGGTCTGGAAATCTATGCAGCGGGTGTGACAAAGAAATTCTGTACTCTGACAGGAAATGTGATCCGCAACCGTGGTGTTGAGGAGCGAAACACTGAAATTGGGGAAATACTGGAAACTTATATGCTCCGTCCGATTTCTAAGAAAAAAACGATGTACAGGATATTCCCGGCAGTTATCTGTCCGATGATTCCGTGGTCCGCCTAGCATCGGATTCCAGACAGGGCGAAAAGTTCAAAGCCTTGTGGAATGGAGAAATTCCGGAAGGAAAATCCCACAGCGATGCGGATATGTCGCTTGCAAGTATCCTTGCATTCTGGTGTGGCGGTGACACAGAGCAGATGGACAGGCTGTTCCGAAGATCGGGATTGATGCGGAGCAAGTGGGACCGTGTGCAGAGTGGATCAACCTACGGTGCATTGACGCTGGAAAAGGCAGTGGCACAGGCACTGGATTTCTACAGGCCTTATGCAAGGACATCAGCGGAGAGCGATTTCGATGATATGCTGCAGAAGCTGATAGAACTGAACGTGTCGGATAACAGCAGATACCCGTGGAATGACAACGGCTCAGGCAGATTGTTTGCGGATGTGTATAAAGATATCGCAAGGTATGTGCCGGAAAGGAAAAAGTGGTATGTGTATGACGGAACCCGGTGGATTCCGGACATTGGCGGATTGAAAACAATGGAGCTTGCAAAATCCCTTGCGGACAGTCTGGTCAGATATGCCCTGACAATTACTGATGAACGTATAAGAAAGGACTATCTGGAATATTCTGCGAAATGGCAGAGCCGGAATTACCGTAACACGTATATCAGTGATGCCCAGAGCGTGTATCCGATTGCAATGTCTGAGTTTGACCGCAATGTTTATTACCTGAACTGTCAGAACGGAACACTGGATCTGCAGACGGGAGAGTTCCATCCGCATACACCACAGGACAAGCTGACCAAGATTGCAGGGGCGGCCTATGATCCGAATGCAAAGAATCCACGTTTTACCAGATTTGTTTCAGAGGTGATGAGTGGGGATACAGAGAAAGCAAGGTTCATGCAGAAAAGCCTTGGTTATGGTCTGACAGGGGATACCCGTTATGAATGTATGTTTTTCTACTACGGTGCAACCACCAGAAATGGGAAAGGGACTCTGATGGAAAGCACACTTCATGTGATGGGAGATTACGGTTTGACTGTCCGACCGGAAACGATTGCTGCAAAGCCGTCTGCCAACAGCCAGAACCCGACAGAGGATATTGCACGTCTTGCCGGAGTGCGGTTCGCCAATATCTCAGAGCCAAGGCGGGGATTGGTGCTGAATGAAGCACAGATCAAAAGCATGACGGGAAATGATACATTGAATGCCAGATTCCTGCATGAAAACAGTTTTGATTTTAAACCACAGTTCAAGTTGTATGTAAATACAAATTATCTTCCGGCTATTACGGATATGACACTGTTTTCGAGCGGACGTATCATAATCATTCCATTTGACAGACATTTTGAGGAATGGGAGCAGGAACAGAATCTGAAAGCAGAATTTTCCAAGCCGGAGGCAGCAAGTGCCATCTTAAACTGGCTGATTGAAGGCTACACCATCTTGAAAGAAGAAGGTTTCGCTCAGCCAAAAGCAGTAAAAGATGCCACCATGTCCTATCAGCATGACAGCGATAAGATGGAACTTTTTGTGGAGGAATTTCTGGAACAGGAGAAGGATGCGGAATGCCGGACATCGGCAGTGTATCAGGCATACCGAAACTGGTGCAATGACAATGGATATTTTGTGGAGAACAGCCGGAACTTCAATCAGGCACTCCGCACAATCGGTACGATAGTCCGCAGGCGCCCAAGGGATGGTGGAGAAAAGACTACACTTTTAACTGGATATCGGCTCTTGTGCAGAGATTTCTTCTGTTGAGAAAAAAGGAGGTACACATGGGAAAACAGAAAGCAGCACCACCGATGCGGTTTGAGCCATCGGATTTTTCAACAGACAAGTACAGATGTGTGAATGTCATCAATTTAAGGGACAGATGCCCGGTCATTATTATGGCAAGCGAATCCTGTGACCCGCCTTATTACCGTGTGGTTGATGGGTCATTGGAGATGTTTTATCTGTCCTATTCTGAAGCAGTGGATTATTGCAGACAGAGTGGTTATATGACACAAAAATAATTTTTCAGGAGGTTTATTATGATTAACAGTACAGCTTATTATAACGATTTTTGGAACGAAATGAGAGGAAAACAGGCAGTTACGGACAGCCTTTATAACAACCGTGAAAGCAAGACAAATGCGTACCATCTGCCCGGAGAATCAAATAAAAAATATACGGCAGTACTACGGAAAGAAAGTGCAGTCCGTCAGCTGGCAACCATTGTGAATGCGACCAGAAGTGACAGCCGTCTTTGGACATTTGACTGTGAAGGTCAGGCTGAATGGGGCGATATGGTCAATCTGGAGGGCATGGATAACGAGGACGATTTTCAGAGATTTGAAGTACAGGCATACCGATTGTCCGAGCTTGTCAGACTTGGATTGGAGTTCGCTTCTGACCAGTCCTTTGCCATAGAGGATTATGTAATCGGGAAAATGGCACGTTGTTTTGGCACAAGCGAGGAACAGGCGTTTATCAACGGAACAGGGGAAAATCAGCCGACAGGTATTCTGCACGCCACTGACGGAGCAGAAACGGGCGTGACGGCAGAGAGTGATTCTGCTATCAGCTATGATGAAATCATCAAACTGTATTTGTCCGTGGATAAGAAATACCGTAAACATGGTACATGGCTTATGAATGACGAAACGGCTCTGGCACTCCGTACCCTCAAAGATTCAGCCGGAAACTATCTGTGGAAGGAAAGTGATGAAACGATTTTCTCAAGACCTGTGCAGATTGTTGATTCCATGCCGTCTATCGGAAAGGGGCAGAAAGTAATCGCATTTGGAGATTTCAGCAATTACTGGCTCGTTCAGCGTTTCCCACTGACTATCCGCACACTGAAAGAAAAGTTTGCCATGCGTGGACAGGTAGGGTATCTGGGATGTGAGTATCTGGACGGAAAACTGATCCGTAAGGATGCAGTCAAGGTACTTCAGATGGCAACAGACTAAGCAGTTAGGGCTGTGGAAATACTGCAGCCCGTATGGAAGGAGGATTGCACATGGCAATAGAAAAACATGATACTACGGAAAATACACTTGTCCCTGTGAGTGAAAAGTACACACTGACAATCAAAGAAGCAGCATCGTATTTTAATATCGGGACAAAGAAAATGCGTAGACTGGCAGAAGATAACAGAGGAAGATTTGCGGTATTCAGCGGAAACAGGTATCTGATTATCCGCCCGCAGTTTGAAAAATTTATCAGTGCTTCTTCGGAGATATAATTCCGTTTGTCTGCCGAAAGTAGTTGATATTATCAGCGTTCAGAGTGATATATAGTATGACCTCGAAAACCTGTGAAAACAGCCACTTTTGGCAGAAAGGAAGTACTTTTATGGCAAGACCAAGTTTAGCAGAAAAAGATATTTTAAATCCTTCTGAGGCAATTGAATATTTTGTTTTGAGCCGGAGAAAATTTTACGATTTATTGAATAATACGGATGGAGAAGATTTTCTGGCATACTACGGAGAACGCAAGCTGATTCTTCGTGTAGCCTTTGAAAGGTATCTGCGTAACCATCCGGAACTAAGGAGGCGGGTATAATGGCAAAGGCAGGAAGAGGACAGACAAGGCGGGACTCCAAACGCAGAGTATTAAGACCGGGAGAGAGTGTAAGAGCAGATGGAAAATATCAATATAAATATCATATTGATGGGAAACCACACTTTGTATACAGTTGGAAACTGGAACCTACGGACAAACTTCCAAAGGGCAAAAAGCCATGTCTATCGCTTAGGGAACTGGAAAAACAGGTAAACACAGATTTAGATTTACTTGTAAATATCGTGGACGGACAGATGACTGTCTGTGAACTGGTAGACCGATATTTGAAAACAAAGACCGGAGTAAGGCAAAGTACGAAACAGGGATATGTTACAGTACAGAGATTGCTTGTGAAGGAAACATTTGGCAAAAAGACAATACGAAGTGTGAAAACTTCCGATGCAAAGCTGTTCCTTATAAAATTGCAACAGGAAGATGGGAAAAGCTACAGTTCCATTCATACCATCCGGGGAGTGCTGCGACCAGCCTTTCAGATGACGGTGGATGATGACATTCTGGTAAAGAATCCATTCGGATTTCAGCTTGCTGGAGTATTGGTAAATGATGCAGTCACAAGAGAGGCAATCACAAAAGACCAGATGAGAAAGTTCCTGAAGTTTGTGCATGACGATGTGGTGTACTGCAAATACTATGAAGTGGTGTACATACTCTTTCATACGGGAATGAGAATATCAGAATTTTGTGGCTTGACGCTGAAGGACATTGATCTTGAGAACAGAACTGTAAATATTGACCACCAGTTGCAGAGAACATCGGATATGCGATACATCATAGAAACCACAAAGACGGATGCCGGAACAAGAGTATTGCCGATTACAGAGGATGTGGCACAGATGTTTCAGGCAATCATCGAGGACAGAAATGCACCGAAAGTAGAGAAATCCATAGACGGATATAATGGATTTTTATTTTACGATGATAATGGAATGCCACTTGTTGCAATGCACTGGCAGCACCGATTCAATCATATGGTCGGCAGATACAATGACATCTACCGGGTGCAGATGCGAAACATTACGCCTCATGTATGCAGACACACCTATTGCTCGAATATGGCAAAATCGGGAATGAATCCAAAGACATTGCAGTACCTTATGGGGCATTCAGATATATCGGTCACAATGAATGTGTACACGCATATCGGATTCGATGATGCTGAGGAAGAATTGAAGCGGATGGAAGAGTTTAGAAAAGAACAGGCTGAGATTGAAAAGAAAAACGATGCCAAAGCGGTATCGCAGAAAATGTTTAAGGCAATATAATATAGAAGATTTGTGACGCTCTGGCTTTATGTCTGGGGCGTTATTTTTGTGGAAAAAACACTAAGCCACTGATATAATATATTTTGGAGAAATGTTGTATTGGAGGTAAACCAAATGAAACAGTTTTTGTATTTAGACACAGATATAGTAAATTCTATTATTGCTCAAGCGGAAAAGGGGATAATAACTCAAAGAACTATTGAGGCGTCTGAAACCAAAAATAAGAATCGAAGAAAATTGTTTTCTCCTAAAGTAAATGCATCTTCTTCTGGAGGTTTCTGGAAATTTGTAGAAGCAAAAGCTCAATTAGAAATGTCGGGAGAATTTGAAGGTGTTATTTCAAATGGACATGCATCTAAAGATGTAATAGAAAAAGTTTTGCATGACGCAGCATTTGATGAGGCATGCAAATACATAAAAATTCATGATGTTAAAGAAGGAATACAGGATTTTGATGAAGAAGGCAATTATCTGAAATTATGGAGGGAGTTTACATTTGTTGACTTAGATTACTTAGAGAATATTTTTCAGATTGGAGAAGATTCTACACTAATGAAGGAGTTGTCAAAAGAACAAATAGAAAAGAAAGCTTCTGAATCAACAAACAGGAAACAGCGAAGAAATAATAAAGATAAATTTAATCAATTGTTGGATGAAACAATTGAAAAGAGTGCTGGGCAAATTGATATGCTCAATTCAATGATACGTTTGCTGAAGAGACTGATTCCATACAAAAGGTTGTTGTTGTCTAAAGATGGATATATTATACCTGTTGATGATAAATATTTTAGAATTGATTCAAAGTGTATGGGATTTAAGTATGGAGGTTCAATCACATGCATTGGAATGGTGACTAATTTGATTGGTGAAGATTTTAACCCTACAGATAACGATAATGTTTTTGAAAAAATTCAATTTTCAGCACACGAAGCATTAAGAGGATTGCTTCCTACAAAAGAAAAGAACCTCTGTGTAATTCATCCGATTGCAATTTATTACGGAGAGTAATTATTGCATTTAATATAAGCAAAATAATAATGAAAACATATATTTCACGTATTTCAAAATGATTAGGAAGGATGATATAAATTGAGAAAAGTTTTGAAAATAATTGGATTTATAGCGTTGATAATAGTTGTACCATTGCTAATTGATTTGTTTATATTTGGCAATGCGTTTCCTAGTAATATTGATAATCAAGCATGGGCAGGATTTTTGGGAAGTTATCTTGGTGGAATAGCAACATTAGTAGCAGTTTTTATTACTATTTCAGATAACAATAAGAAAATAGAAGAACAAAAATTATATGAGCAAGAACGCATAGCAGAGGAAAAGAAAGCTGCAGTAAAACCATATCTTGATACTCGTTATATTTTCTTTAATGAAGATGCAGAATTTGGACTTAATGATAGGGTGTTTGATATTAAGGATGGTATAGTGGATAAGGTTCGATATGGTTTGACATCAATGGATGAGAAGTATATAAAAATGAGACAAACAGTACCTAGTTTTGTATATCTTAAATATATAATCAGAAATATTGGCGCTGGTAGTGCTGTAAATATGCAGGTTAATGTAAATGGTTTTTCTGAAAAAATCACAATTGCAAAAGATGAAACAGTTAACCTTTATATGCTCATTAGTCTGGGTAATGAAAAATCGGTTCCTTTTAATGTGTTATTGGATTATTGGGATGTTGAAAAAAGAGCACATTATAATCAGTCGGAAGAATTTGAGATTATAATTGATGGAACACATCAAAAAATTCAAGATAAAGAGCGTAAGCCACAAATTGAAATTAAAAATCCTTAGTAGTAGGAATTTTCGTTTTACTACTAATTTTACTACTAACAGGCAGTACCAACTTGCTCAATCTTGCTCTGATTTGCCACAATCTGTAATTCCAGAGCATAACAAAAAATCCCCGAAATTCCTCGCAAAACAGGGCATTCCGGGGCAAATCAAGGAGAAACAAAACTATGATTAAAGTACTTTTCATCTGCCACGGCAACATCTGCCGTTCCCCAATGTCAGAATTCGTATTAAAAGACATGGTGGAACAGCGTGGCTTGACAGAACAATTTGAAATCGCTTCGGCGGCGACCAGCACAGAGGAAATCTGGAACGGCAAAGGAAATCCAATCTATCCGCCGGCGCAGGCAGAACTAAAAAAGCATGGGATTGGAAAGACCGCATACACCAACTTTGCGGGCAAGCGCGCCAGACAGGTGACAAAAGAAGATTATCATCACTATGACTACCTGCTTTGTGCGGATACCAACAACATCCGTAACACAGAGCGTATCACAGGCGCGGATACCGAAGGAAAAATTCATCTGTTATTAGATTATGCAGACGAACTTCAAGAGGGTAGTCAGCTTCAGACTAAAAATAAAAGCAGCAATTCAATCAGCCAGACAATCAGCCGCCGCGGCAAATCAATCGCAGACCCGTGGTATTCCGGGGATTTTACACAGACATGGAATGATGTGGTGGCAGGCTGTTCAGGCTTTTTAAATTATCTTGAAAATGAGCATAAGTTGTAAATGTCGTATCAGTTTCTGCGCGCCTGCCGGAATTTGGACGGTGTCATATGATATTCGCGCAGGAATAAGCGGTTAAAATAAGATACATTTTCAAAACCGCATTCCAGGGAAATCGCAAGAATGTCATCATCTGATGCACACAGCAGGTGCGCGGCACGGATTAGGCGGTACTCATTTAAGTAAGCAATAAAGGGCTTTCCCATATACAGCTTGAAAAATTTCATGAAATGGGAGCTGCTGAAACCGCAGACTGCCGCAATCTGCTCAATACTGATTTTTTGTGGGTAGTAATTTGCAATATAATCGGTAATCAGGCACAGCTTTTCCTTCGTATTTTCTTTAAAATAACCGTTTTTCCGGGAGGAAACAGCACTGTTTTTTTGCTGCGGTAAATCACATGTTGTAATTTCACGCATTTTATCCGGTGCAAGAATCTCTGATTCCAGAATAAAAAACAACTGATACAGCCAGCCTTTAATGCCGAGATAATACCCGGCAGGATAGGTGGTGCGCAAATCGTCAATCCGGTCAAGGCAGATTTGAACAGCGCGGTGCGCTTTCGGAACCCGGTCTATTAAAACCGGAAAATCTTCGGGGAAATTTTGCAGGCGGTGAAAAAAGTTAAAAGACATCGTATCCCCTTCTTTTGGGATTAACATCTGCATATCAAAAATGATATTTTCGTATGAAAATGCTTCCGATTCATACTGCGCAATGGAATGAAGTCTGCCCGGCAGAATAAAGACAATGCTGTCTTTGACAACCGGGTAGGAAATACCATCGACATTGACCATTCCCCTGCCGCTCTTTACATAAATAATTTCCGTTTCACGGTGCCAGTGCATCGGCACACACGGAAAATCCAGCGGAATCGAGCAAGGATAAGTATTATAGGAAAAATCCGTATCATAGTGTTTTTTCGTTTCTTCGTAATTTTCATATTCTAATATGTGCATAGCCCCTCCAATCCGCAGATTTACTGCACAAACGCCAATTTCATATATTTTGTATATCATGATATGATGTTGGGGTCAAAAGCCTCAACTATGATATCTATGGATTGTTCCGTGCTAAACATGTGCCACTGGCACATAGCACCCGCCTATGAGCAAGCTCATGTGGGTTCAGATATTTTGACCCTGGTATCATGATATAAAAGTATGATAGTATTGTATTATTTTAAGCGGTAATTATGCAAGATAAAAAAACTTAGAAATATATAATAATAATCAGAATTATCGAAAAATAATCAGAAATAAAAATAGGAGTGGAGAGAAGTATGAGCATAGCAGAAATTTGTAACAAAATGTATGGAAAGACCATCAGAGAGTGCAGTAACGAACAGGTCTATACGGCACTGCTGGCACTGGTAAAGAAAGTCACGGAAGAAAGAAAAGAAGCGCAGGAGCGGCAGGAAAAAGAAAACGGCAAGAAAGTGTATTACATTTCCGCAGAATTTCTGATTGGAAAGCTGCTGTCAAACAACCTGATTAATCTGGGGCTGTATGAGCAGATTTCGCAGGAATTAGAGGAAAATGGAAAGAATATTGCACAAATCGAAGAAGCCGAGCCGGAGCCGTCACTTGGAAATGGCGGACTGGGACGGCTGGCAGCGTGCTTTTTGGATTCCATTGCCACATTAAACTTAAACGGGGACGGCATTGGCATCAACTATCATCTGGGGCTGTTCCGTCAGGTGTTTGCACAGAATAAGCAGACAGAACAGCCGGATTACTGGATTCAAAAGGAAAGCTGGCTGACAAAGACGGAGGTGCAGTACCCGGTACAGTTTGGCAAATTGTCCGTCATGTCGAGAATGTATGACATTGATGTGACAGGTTACGAGGGCAGGGTCAACAAACTGCATTTATTTGATATCGACACGGTTGATGAAAAAATACCGATGCACGACGGCATTGATTTTGATAAAAATGCGATTGAGAAGAATCTCACGCTCTTTTTGTACCCGGACGACAGCGACAGAGCCGGACAGTTATTGCGCATTTACCAGCAGTAT
The DNA here is from genome assembly GCF_040095895.1 of Lachnospira intestinalis. Classification (NCBI taxonomy): domain Bacteria; kingdom Bacillati; phylum Bacillota; class Clostridia; order Lachnospirales; family Lachnospiraceae; genus Lachnospira; species Lachnospira intestinalis. The sequence goes on along the minus strand of NZ_JBBMFS010000003.1, from coordinate 236,816 downwards.
TTTATGGTAAGCAACGCCGCACAGCTGATTCTTTCAGAATGCCGCAGGAAATGTGAAAAAGCGGGAAAGACGTTAAAGAATCTGAATGAATTTGCGGTGATTCAGATTAATGATACGCACCCGACAATGGTTATTCCTGAATTAATCCGCATTTTAACAACGCAGAAAGACATTGACGGCAGTGTGATGACGATGCAGGAGGCGGCAGAGGTGGTGACAAAGACGTGTGCATACACAAATCACACGATTCTTGCAGAAGCACTCGAAACATGGCCGCTGGACTATCTTGAGGAGGTTGTGCCGCAGTTAGTTCCGATTATCCGTTATCTTGATGAAAATGTACGCGCCCGTTATACGGATTCTTCCGTTTACATTATTGACGAAAACGACCGTGTGCATATGGCACATATTGATATTCATTATGGTTTCAGTGTAAATGGGGTGGCAAAGCTGCATACGGAGATTTTGATGCAGGAAGAACTGAAATCTTTTTACCGCATTTATCCTGAAAAATTTAACAATAAAACCAACGGCATTACGTTCAGAAGGTGGTTACTGCACTGCAATCAGGCACTGGCCGCCTATATTGAAGAACTGATTGGTGCAGATTTTAAAAAGGAAGCAGGGGAACTTTCACAGCTTATAAAATATGCAGATGATGAAAATGTGATTGCGCGCATGCTTGAAATTAAGGCGGAAAATAAGAAACGTCTTGCTGCATATATGCAGGAAAAATGCGGTGTAAAAATCAATCCGCAGTCGGTCTTTGACATTCAGGTAAAGCGCCTGCATGAGTACAAGCGCCAGCAGATGAACGCACTGTATGTCATTTACAAATATTTTGAGATTAAGGCCGGAAATATTCCGGATACTCCGGTTACGGTTATTTTCGGTGCGAAGGCGGCAAAAGCATATACGATTGCAAAAGATATTATTCACTTAATTTTGTGCCTGGGTGAATTGATTGCAAATGACCCGGATGTCAGTCCGTATTTAAAGGTTGTCATGGTGGAAAATTATAATGTGACGATGGCGGAAAAGCTGATTCCGGCGTGCGACATTTCAGAGCAGATTTCGCTGGCTTCCAAGGAAGCTTCCGGAACGGGCAATATGAAATTTATGTTAAACGGTGCACTGACACTCGGAACATTTGACGGTGCAAATGTCGAGATTGCACAGCTTGTCGGCAAAGACAATATCTATACCTTTGGTGCATCCAGTGACGAAGTCATCGCGCATTACAAAAATGCCGATTACTGTGCAAAGGACCTTTATGAAAAGGATGAAATGATAAAAAAATGTGTTGATTTTATCGTTTCAGATGAGTTAAAGCAGTATGGTGATGAAGAAAACTTATCCCGTCTGTACCATGAAATTATTAGCAAAGACTGGTTCATGACACTGTTGGATTTCAAGGAATATATAAAGGTAAAAGAACAGGCGCTTGCAGACTACAAAGACAGAGCCGCATGGGGCAGAAAAATGCTGATAAACACCGCGATGGCAGGCTTCTTCTCCTCCGACCGCACCATCCGCCAGTACAACACCGATATCTGGAAACTGTAAGCCGGGCAAAAAGTAAACAGGCGGCAAAAAACACAAACCCTTTCCGTCCCCGCCAAGGCGAAATCACCCACAATCTTTTCGCCCGCCCCCGCCAAGGCAAAAAACACCCTCACTTTACGTCAAACAGCGTGTGTAAAGTGAGGGTGTTTTTTTGCCTCCACAGCGTGTGGAAAATGCGGGTTGTTTTTTTGCCTCCCACAGCGTGTGGAAAGTGAACGTATTTTTTTGCCTCCTACAGCATCACTCCGGAATTTTCCTTACTCCGTTCCATATAGTGATTGAGCTGTTCAAACGGCTTGCGAAGGACAAGACCGATGAGAATGGCAATGATAATATAGATAAAGAGTCTGCCGATACATTCCCAGTAATAATTGCCGTACATGCCGCCAATCGTTTCGCGCAGGGCATCCATGGCATATGGGAACGGCAGGTAGCGGTAAATCATCCGGTAAACCTTTGGCAGGACGTCAATCGGGAACGTACCGCCGCTTCCGGCAACCTGGACTACCATGAAAATAATTGCAAGGGCTTCACCGATATTGCCAAAGGCAACCGTCAGTGCATACATAAAAATCGTAAAGACCAGGCTGGTGACAGAACATGCAAACCAGTATAAAACCGGGTGCGGACACTGAATCTGGATATAAAACAGATTTCCAAGTACAATCAGAAGTGTCTGCAACTGCCCGATACAGTAAAATGTCAGGTATCGTCCGAAAAATTTCTGATACGGCTTTACACCGGCCGGCAGATGTTTGGATTTTTTTACCTGTGTATGAATGATAGCCACCATAATCAGACCGCCGACCCAGATGGAAAGGACCGTGTAAAACGGTGAAACGGCAGAACCATAAGCTGAAATTTCATAAATCTTTTTGGTCGTAATTTCTACCGGTGAGGCAATAAAGTCTGCCAGTGTCTGCGGGTCACTGCCTAAAATCTCATTCACAAAATCATATTCCGGGTCGGAAGCGATTTTATTGAGTAATTCAATAGAATCGGAAAGCTTAGTCATCAGCGCATTTAAAGTCTGCTGTGTCCGTGTCAGATTTTCCTGTCCCTGTGTAATCGCATCCGTAAAGGTGTTCATGTCGCCGTCCATATCCTGATATAAAGAAGAAATGGAAGACATTACACTGCGGATAGAGGATACATTTTCCGAAAGTGAAGCGGAAACCTCTGACAGGGAAGAAACTGAATTGGCATCCAGAAGCTTTTGCAGGGCGGCAAGTTCTCCTGCCTGTGTATCCAGTGTTTCCGGTAAATCCGATGAAGAACTGCGCGCAAGAGAGGAAACATCGGAAGAAATCTGTGTAATGGAAATCAGGGAATCTAACATCACATTGTATGTCTGCAATTCATTGTAGGCATCGGTCAGTTTACCGGATATGACATCAATGAGTGAATTCCCTGTGGTATCATCCAGTGTCAGACTGTCAAAATCCACGGTGATAGCAGCGGAGCTGGCGCTTACAAGACTTTTTGTTAAAGTGTTCACAAAGGTGGAATTAGTCTGGGACTGAACTGCTTTTTTTGCCTTATCCGTAATTTTCGGCGCAATGGCATTTTTCTTCTGATTACAGTAATACTGAATCTGCGGATGTTCTAGGGAATCCGAAAGAAAACTTACCATATCGCTTGTAAAGTCAGACGGTAGAACCAGTGCGGCATAGTAGTCGCCGCTGTACACGCCGTCAATGGCTTCCTGCGTGGAATCCGTAAACACCCAGCCGATGGTTGTATTGGCTTTTAAATTAGAAATAATCTGGTCGCCGATATTTACAGTCACACCGTCAATAGTTACACCCGGATCATCAGACGCCACAGCAACCTTGATGCGGGAAGTGGAGTCTGTTCCGTATGGGTCCCAGTTTGACAGAGTGTTAAACCACGCATACAGGGATGGAATGACGGTAAGACCAATCAGTACAACAATGGCGACCACATTGGTACTGATACGTTTGAGGTCCTGTATAAAAACAAGAAAAATATTTTTCATAGTTTAATCTCCTTTGCAGCAGTGATAATAGACTGTAAGTTGTTATTGAGACGGGATGGTAAATCCTGTACAAGGTAGTCGTGTCCCTCTTTCAAATCCAGTCCGAGCTGTTTTAATTTTTTTTGCATCTGGTCATCAATGTAAGCGACCGTTACCAGATATGCAGAAATTAAAAAGAGTGAAATTACCCATAATAAAAGATACACAACCTTTGAACTCTCCATATGCAGCAGCAAAATAAGGAAAATCATCGGGATAATGGCAATACACCAGAGTCCCGCCTTAATACGCTTCTGATTGCGTTCATGCAGTGTATGGCTGAATTCTTGAATCTGCATTAAAGTCGCGTTAAAATCTTCATCACGTCCGTTCTTAGACGAAGACACGTCCGTAAAATCCGTATCCGGTGAACCGGAATCGGACAGGCTTCTGGCAGAAGTCCGTGCTATGGGTGTTGCCAGAAGGTCATCTGCCACAGGGCTGTTTTTTAAAGTCATAGTTCTACCTCACTAACAAATATGTATTGGTTACATCATTTTGGTTTCTTTCATCTTTTCCTCAAAGAAATGATTGAGCGGAATGAAAGGTTTGCGGATTACCAGTCCGAGTAAAAGGGAAGCTGCGGCAAAAATCAGCAGTTTTCCCATATAAATAAAGTAGTTCATTTCATACATGCCGCTGATGGCTTCGCGCATGGCGTTAATCGCATACGGGAACGGGAAGTACAGGTATACGTTCTGGAAAAACTGCGGCAGCAGTTCAATCGGGAATGTACCGCTCGAACCGGCAATCTGGATAACAACCATAACAACGGCAATGGTCTTTCCGACATCGCCAAAGGAAAGTGTCAGCGTGTAAATCAGCAGGACAAATACAAAGCTTGCGACAGAAGCCGTCAAAATGAGCAGTCCCGGATGTTCACAGGAAACTTTTAATAAATATAAATCGCCGAGTACAATAATCAGGCTCTGAATCTGTCCCATCACAAAGAATAAAAGGAATCTGCCCAGATACAGTTCGTGCGGTTTTGCCATCAGTTCCATCTTCGGATTATTGTCAACGTGTACTTTCATCAGTGCCACGAGTACGATACCGCCGACCCACAGCGCCAGTGCTGTGTAAAACGGTGTAACTGCCGTACCGTAGTTGACTGCCGGGTAGACATCAATCTGTTCAACTTCCACAGGTGTTGCAATAAATTCGGCATAGGAGGCCGCATCGGCATGTAATAACTGTGAAAGCGTCTGATAAGCCGAAGAATCCGTAATATTATTTAAGGAAGTCAAAATCAGCTGGATTTTATCGGACATGCCCGAAATAATCGTTCCGGTATCGCCAAGGGTCTGGTTTGCCGTCAGGGCGATTTTGCTGGTTCCGAGTAAAATCTGTTCTAAGCTGTTTAGCTGGCTGCCTGAATTTTCAAGTGATTTATAGGCAGAATCCGCAGCTGCGTTCACGGTGATTTTTAATGAACTTAAACCGGATGAAGCAATGGTGTGATACTTCTGCTGGGTCTGTGTCATTTTATCAAGGCAGGAGGATAACAGGGTATGCAGCACTTCTGCCTTTGCAGCGGCAATTTCAGGTGTTTCCTTTACAATCGAAGAAGTCTGGTCAATCAGATTCTTTGCAAGGTCCTGCAAAGTAGAAATTGCTTCAAGTTGTCCGCGGATCTGTGCAATAATGTTATGGTCAATATATTCCAGATCATCTAATTTGTTTAAAAGGTCATCCAGTTTATGATTCTGCTCAAGCAGGGAGTTTAAGCCGTCTAATGCGGCAGAAAGTGCATCGGATGCCCCTTGTGTATCGCTTGTGATTTTATTCTGGGCCGTGTCTAACTGCTTTTGCACCTGCTCAGAAATGGTTTCCATGGCGGCAAGTGTTGTGTCAAGCTGGTCGGTCATGTTATCGACAGAGCGGGACAGTGCAGACTGTGTCAGCTTTGTTGTATCTTTTGAATTTTCTAAAATATCCTGTAATTCCGGAATCAATGCACTCATGGATTCCAGATTTTCCGATAAAGAAGCATTGCCGTTCTGGAAGGTGGCAATGGTATCGGCATAACCGGACAGATTATCCTGAATGGTCTTCATATCGTCAATAAGTTTGCCGGAAATGGAAGAATCCTTTTGGGTAATACTTTCAAGACCGCTTAATGCCGTCTGTGCGGCAACGTTAATAAATTCTGTGTTAATCGTCTGCTGCAGTGTAGAACTTGCCGTATCGGTAATCTTTGTGGCAACGGCATTTTTCTTTGAATTTTCGTAATATGTCACGCTTGGGTGATTCATGCCGTTATCCAGAAAATCAAACAGACTGCGGCTGAAATCATCACCGATAATAATGGCAGCATAATAACTGCCGTCATATACCCCTTTTAAAGCAGCATCTGTATCCTGTGGAAAAACCCAGCCTACACCGGTATTGTCATGAAGCTGCTCCACAACCTGATTTCCCATATTGACAGGGTCGCTTCCTTTTGAAGAAAATCCACTGTCTTCAGATACGACAGCAACCTTTAAGGAAGATGTGTTGGCATACGGGTCCCAGTTGGAATAAATGTTAAACCACGCATACAGGGACGGAATAATACACAATCCGCCCGCAATCACCAAAGCGAATAAATTGCGGCTAAGACCGGTAACGTCTTTGCGGAATATATGTAAGATATGTTTCATAAAGACCTCATTTCTGTGCCTGATATACAGCACACTGTTATCATTAGAAAGCGAGCAAAGGCACTTTCATAGCGACATTATAGTATATTGGCAGTTCAAAAGCCAGTTATTTTTTACATTAAATGGAAGGTGTGGTATACTGGCTATATAGTAAATGGACAGAATGGGGAATGGTATGTATACAATTTTAATAGTGGATGATGAAAAGATTGAACGTAACGGAATCAAATTTCTGTTAAAGAAGCAGGCAGAGCCGTTTGAAATCTATGAAGCACCAAACGGCAAAGCAGCACTCGAGCAGCTATGTTCAATGCGCAATCAGGGGAAAAAGATAGATATATTGCTGACCGATGTAAAAATGCCGTTTATGGACGGCATAGAACTTATTGGAGCAGCCAAAGAAGAGGGGTTTACATTAAAAACAATTATATTCAGCGGGTATAATGAATTTGAGTATGCCAAGCTGGCAGTGCGTCTTGGCGTATCGGACTACATTTTAAAGCCGGTCAATCCACAGGAATTTGCACAGACCATAGAGAAGGTTACAGGGGAACTGCAAAAGCAGTATGTTGAAAATGAACAACGTCTGCAGCAGAGCAGCTATATGCGGGAATATCTTTTATATACCTTATTTAATGGGGGCAGTGTAGAACAGGTGCATACATTGGCAGGAAATCTTGCGGGAGAAAATTTCTGGAATCACTTCCACCGGATTGTATTTCTTGAGTTTGACCGAGAATTTTTTGGGAAAAAAGCGCTTGATTTTCAGGCGGAGATACTTGAAGAAAATATGAGTGAAGAATATCAGTATTTAAACTTAAATCCGCAGCAGGCAGTGCTTTTATTAAATGCCAGTCCGCATTACATGACCCTGCAGCAGACAGCACAAAAGCTGCATGATGCCGTTTTCAAAAAATACGGCGAGCACTGTCATTTTGCAATTTCAGGCGAAATTGACGATTATGAAAAAATACCGCAGACAATGGATATGCTTGAAGCCCTGATGGAAAATAAGTTTTACCGTCCTGATGTGTATGTATATTCCGAGGACATCAGCGGGGAAACGCCGGTGCTGGTGCAGATTGATGACGACACGCTCATGAAGCAGATGAAACAGGATATTAAGATGAAAGATATCCGGGCACTTAGGGAGCATTTTGACAGAATGTGTGCCAAGTACCGCAAAAAATCATATTTTTCACAGATTTATATTAAATTTATTTTTTCTAATCTGTTAAAAGATTTCTATCAGAATCTGCCGGAGACGCGGGAAGAGGAATTTAATAAGGAAATTGATACATTGTATAAGTCTGGGGATTTTAACTGTATTGTGTCGATTGTCAACAGCCATATTGATAAGCTGGAAGCGGTATTTGCAAAAAATCCGCAGACACAGCATAAAGAAATTGAAACAGTCAAAAAGTATATTTATACGCATTTCGGGGATGAACTGGGTGTAGAACAGCTTGCAGACATGGTGTATCTGGCACCGAGTTATTTAAGTACGGTTTTTAAAAAAGAAACCGGACAGAATTTAAGTAAATTTATCAAGCAGTACCGCATGGAAAAGGCAAAGGATATGCTTGAAAATACAAATATGAAAATTGTAAATATCAGCGAAGCGTGCGGTTATCAGAATGTTTCGTACTTCTGCCAGAGTTTCCGCGAGTGCTACGGGGTGAGTCCTCAGAAATTCAGAAATGGAATTTAAGATGAATATAAAAAATATGAAGTTGAAATACAGGCTGGCAGGGATTTATCTGCTCACGGCAGTACTGCCGGTTATTGTGCTGTTTACATTTTCCTACGGGCAGATGAAGCATATTTTAATTGAGCGCGATACGAAAAGTATCCAGAATTTTGTCAATCAGGCGGGAGCGGGTATTGATGCCCAGTTAGAGGTGTATAACAACCTGTCCAATTACATCACCTTTAATGAAACGATTTCGCGGGTTGTCAGCTACGACTATAAAAGCGATTATGAAATGTACGACCAGCTTGTGCTGTTGTTTGACCCGATGCTATCATCGCTTAAATATTTCCACGAAGACGTGAAACAGGTGACGATTTACGCTGAAGGCACGGTAAAGCACGATACCACGCTTGCACCGCTGTCAGAAATTGAAGCTGCACCGTGGTTTGATACGTCAAAGGAACATACAACGATTCAGTGGTTTGCGGACAGCTCGGCGCACACGCTGTCATCGGCACGAAAAATGTCACTGCTTTATCAGAAGAATAAACTCGGCATTTTATACATTTCAGTGGATTATGATAAGGTGTTTGAAGCACTTGAAGAAAATACGCAGAAAAACTACGGGATTTATATTGTCGATTCTGCGGGCAGCGAGGTGTATGAATTCCACAGCTTTACCGGTGAAAATGTGGATAAGGCGTTAAATTTTGCAGACTTTTGTGGAATACGGGACGGCAGCGGCGATTACACGGTTATCAGTACACCGCTTGCGACAACGGACTGGACGATTTATATGTATGAACCGACAGAATTGATTATCCAGTCGGCAAAGCCGATGATGCGCATGATTTTTGTGGCAGTGACGGTGATTATAGCCGGTGCAGTGCTTGCACTGATATCGACCTCGCGCTTTTTAATAGAGAGAATTGAGCTGTTACAGCACAATATGCAGAAGGTGGAGCAGGGTGATTTCACAGTACGTGTCCATAGTGACAGCAACGATGAAATCGGTGCATTAATTAACGGCTTTGATCATATGGTCAGCCGCATCAGCACCTTAATTACCGAGGTTTATGAGGGCAGGATTCACCAGAAGGAATATGAAATGCGGGCACTCCGGGCGCAGATAAATCCGCATTTTTTATACAACTCGCTGTCCCTGATTAACTGGAAAGCTATTGAGAGCGGGCAGGAGGACATCAGCCGGATTACACTTGAACTTTCCAATTATTACAGAACCTCATTAAATAAAGGAAGAAACACATTGACATTAGAGCAGGAATTAAGCAATGTACGCTCCTATCTGCAAATCCAGCAGCTTATGCATGACGGGGATTTTGATGTGGAAATAGATGTGGCAGCGGAAATTTTACAGTACGAATCCCTGAATCTGATTTTACAGCCGCTGGTTGAAAATGCGATTGATCACGGAATTGACTTAAAAACAGAGGGCAGAGGGCGGATTACAATCCGCGGCTGGCAGGAGCCTGCACAAAATCCGCTCACACACCGGACAGATATGGAATCTGACACACAATCCGAAACGAAATCCGGTACAGAATCCCGCCGAGAACCAGATGTGGAATCCGGCACAGATTATCTGGTAGTATTGACGGTATCGGATAACGGTGTCGGCATGGATAAGCAGACGGCGGCAGATTTTTTAACGGTGCAGTCCGGCGGATATGGTGCAAGAAATGTCAACGAGCGGTTAAAGCTGTATTACGGGGATCAGTATCCGTTAAAGGTGGACAGTAAACAGGGCGAAGGTACAACGATTACAATTACATTTCCGGCACGTGTCTATACCACACAGAAACAGGCTTAAAACGGCGGTAGACGGGTGTTTTGTAAAATGATTTTACAACTGTCTTGTCACCTGTAAAGAAACGTGATATAATTACCAACAAAAAATTTAGCACTTATACAGGAAAATGAGGTAAATGATGAACGCGGTAACAGAGGAAATTAAGCAACTGAAAAAAGAGAAAAATGCAGTCATTCTTGCACATTACTATGTGGAAGATGCCGTGCAGGAAATTGCAGATTACATCGGGGACTCGTACTACTTAAGCCGTCTTGCAACGGAAACAACAGCAGATGTCGTTGTTTTCTGCGGTGTGGGATTTATGGGTGAGAGCGCAAAGGTATTAAATCCGGGGAAAAAGGTTTTAATGCCGGATATGAGTGCGGACTGTCCGATGGCACATATGGCAGATATCGCAGGAATTGAAAAGCTTCGTGCAGAGTATGAAGATTTAGCGGTTGTCTGTTATATCAACTCCACGGCAGAGTTAAAAGCACACGCGGATGTATGTGTGACTTCCTCAAATGCGTTAAAGATTGTAAAGGCACTCCCGAATAAACACATCTTATTTATTCCGGATGACAATCTCGGACATTTTATTGCAGAGCAGGTGCCTGAGAAAGAATTTTTATACCAGAACGGACACTGTCCGGTTCATAAGGCAATTGCACCGGAAGCTGTCAAAAAGGCAAAACAGGAGCATCCGCAGGCACTTGTGCTTGCACACCCGGAATGTCTTCCGGAAGTGTCGGCACTGGCAGATTATGTAGGCAGTACCTCGGGTATTATTGATTATGCAACAAAAAGCGATGCAGAGGAATTTGTGATTTGTACGGAAACAGGTGTATTTTACGAGTTGAAAAAGAAAAATCCTGGGAAAAAGTTTTATCCGGCATCGGCTCATCAGATCTGCCCGGATATGAAAAAGATTACATTAGAGAAAGTACGGGATGTCTTAAAAAATGAGAGCAATGCCGTAACGGTGGAAAAAGAGTTAAGTGAAAAGTCAGGCCGTCCGCTTGAGAGAATGTTAGAGCTTGCAAAATAGCCGGAAAGAATGTGTCAAGATGAATGAGAATAAGGTAAAGTTACATATTAATACGGACATTGTGATTGTAGGAACGGGAGTCGGCGGCTTGTTTACCGCACTGAATCTGCCACGTGATAAGCAGATTGTGATGATTACAAAGGCGGATTTGGAAAGCAGTGATTCGTTTCTTGCACAGGGTGGAATTTGTGTATTAAAAAATGAAGATGATTACGACAGTTATTTTGAAGATACTATGCGTGCAGGACATTATGAAAACAGAAAAGAGTCTGTGGATATCATGATTCGTTCTTCACGTGAGATTATTGATGATTTAATCGGATACGGTGTAGATTTTGAGCGGGATGATAACGGACACTTGCGTTTTACAAGAGAAGGTGCCCATTCCACACCGAGAATCCTCTTCCATGAAGATATCACGGGAAAAGAGATTACAAGCAAGCTGCTTGCACAGGTGCAGAAGCTGCCGAATGTTACAATCCTTGAAAATACGGAAATGGTAGATATTGTTGAACAGGACAATGTATGCTACGGTATTGTATGCCGTGTATCAAAGGAAGCGATGCCGCATCTGATTACAATTTCGGCAAAGGATACCGTATGGGCATGCGGCGGTATCGGCGGTTTATACACACATTCCACGAATTTTCCGCATCTGACGGGTGATGCACTGGCACTGTCCCTGCGCCATCATATCAAACTGGAAAATATTGATTATATCCAGATTCATCCGACAACACTGTATTCCGAAAAGCCGGGAAGAAGATTTTTAATATCCGAATCAGTACGTGGGGAAGGCGCTATTTTATTAAATAGGAAAGGCGAGCGGTTTGTTGATGAACTGCTTCCAAGAGATGTGGTTGCACGGGCAATTTATGAGCAGATGGAAAAAGACGATATGCCGTATGTGCATCTGTCACTTGAAAATATAGATAAAAAGACGATTATGGAACATTTTCCGAATATTTATCAGCATTGTCTGGAAGAAGGCTATGACATCACAAAGGAAAGTATTCCGGTTGTACCGGCACAGCACTATTTTATGGGCGGTGTCCATGTAGACTGCAACAGCAAAACGTCTATGGAACAGTTATATGCAGTCGGTGAAGCAAGCTGTAACGGTGTGCATGGCGCAAACCGTCTGGCAAGCAATTCCCTGCTTGAAAGTCTGGTCTTTGCGAAACGTGCGGCAAAGCATATTACAGACGGCTTTGATATGGCAGAGAGTTGTCCAAAGCTCGTGGAAGCGGCAGCACTCCGGAAGTACAACGGCTATGATGAATTGAAAAAACAGTACAAGACAGAAATTTTTGAAGAAATTGAAAGGGAGAAAAAGGTACATGAACAGTATATCAATGAAGTTAAATGCAGATAAATTAATTATGCAGGCACTGGAAGAAGATATTACAAGCGAAGATATTACGACAAATGCCGTAATGCGCCACCCGCAGCAGGGCGAGGTACAGCTTTTGTGCAAGCAGGACGGTGTGATTGCGGGCTTGGACGTATTTAAAAGAGTGTTTGAGCTTTTAGACGAAACAACAGAAGTCGTATTTTACGTAAAGGACGGAGATGCTGTAAAAAAAGGTGATTTGCTTGCAGTCGTAAAGGGTGATATCCGTGTCCTGCTTTCAGGAGAACGCACTGCCTTAAATTACTTACAGAGAATGAGTGGTATCGCAACGTATACCCGCTCGATAGCCGATTTGTTAAAGGGCAGTAAAACAAAGCTGCTTGATACAAGAAAGACAACACCGAACAACCGCATTTTTGAAAAATATGCCGTAAAGGTCGGCGGCGGCTATAATCACCGTTACAACTTATCGGACGGTGTTTTGTTAAAGGATAACCACATCGGAGCCGCAGGCGGTGTCAAAGAAGCCGTAACTATGGCAAAGGAATATGCGCCGTTTGTCAGAAAGATTGAAGTGGAAGTCGAAAATCTGGATATGGTACGCGAAGCGGTAGAAGCGGGCGCAGATATTATCATGCTGGATAATATGACACCGGAAATGATGAAAGAAGCAGTCCGTATTATTGACGGCAGGGCAGAAACAGAGTGTTCCGGCAACGTTACGTTAGAAAACGTGACACGTCTGACAGATATCGGCGTGGATTATATTTCAAGCGGTGCGCTGACCCATTCCGCTCCGATTTTGGACGTTTCTTTAAAAAATTTACATGCAGTATAAAAAAACTTTCCAAAATAAAGAAAATCAGTAAAAAAATAGCTTTATTGCTTTAATTGGATAAATAATCTGCTTTTCTTTTTTATAATAGTGTGTTAACATAATAACACACTAAATTTTTGGAGGTTTCTAATGAAGAAAGACGAATTTAAGCCGTATATTCCGGCTGACAAAATTACGCCTGAGTTTACAGTGACATCTGTCATTATGGGTATTCTTCTGGCAATTATTTTCGGCGCAGCCAATGCGTATCTTGGTCTGCGTGTCGGAATGACTGTATCTGCTTCTATTCCGGCAGCAGTTATTTCCATGGGCGTTATCCGCGTCATTATGAAAAAGGATTCAATCCTTGAAAGTAACATGGTACAGACAATCGGTTCTGCCGGTGAATCCCTGGCAGCGGGAGCAATCTTTACACTTCCTGTATTGTTTTTATGGTCAAAGGAAGGTATTACAGAGGCTCCAAGCCTGATTACCATTTCATTAATCGCATTATTCGGCGGTATCTTAGGTGTGTTATTCATGGTGCCGTTAAGAAATGCACTGATTGTAAAAGAACATGGTGTGCTTCCGTATCCGGAAGGTACAGCCTGTGCAGAAGTTCTTTTAGCCGGTGAAGAAGGCGGTGCAAGTGCGAAGTCTGTATTTGCAGGTATGGGACTTGCTGCTTTATTTAAGTTTGTAGTCGATGGACTCAAAGTGATTCCAAGCGTTATTACAGTACCACTCAAGGCATTCAAGACAGAGCTTTCAGCAGAAGTATATCCGGCACTGCTTGGTGTAGGTTATATCTGTGGACCAAAGATCGCATCTTATATGTTTGCCGGCGGTTTAATCGGATGGTTTGTACTCATTCCGGCAATCATTACATTTGGCGGTTCCACAATCCTTTATCCGGGAACAAAGACGATTGCTGATATGTATGCTGCAGGCGGTGCTTCCGCAATCTGGAGCAGCTATATCCGATACATCGGTGCAGGTGCCGTAGCTGCGGGTGGTATCATCAGTTTAATTAAATCCCTTCCGTTAATTGTAAGAACATTTGCAGATGCAATTAAGGGCATGAAGGGTGCAGGAAACAGCAACAGCGCTGTTCGTACAGAAGTAGACCTTGATATGCGTGTAATCGGTATCGGTGTATTAATCATGATTATTGCAATCTGGCTGTTACCGGAAATTCCGGTATCTCCGCTCGGAGCAGTTATTATTGCATTATTCGGTTTCTTCTTTGCAACGGTTTCATCCAGAATGGTTGGTATCGTCGGAAGCAGTAACAATCCGGTATCCGGTATGGCAATTGCAACCCTGTTATTTTCTACACTCTGCTTAAAGGTGACAGGAGATACAGGTGTACACGGCATGAAGGGTGCTATTGCAATCGGTTCTGTTATCTGTATCATCGCAGCAATGGCCGGTGATACTTCACAGGATTTAAAGACAGGTTATATCCTTGGTGCAACCCCGAAGAAACAGCAGATCGGTGAATTAATCGGTGCAGTTGTTTCAGCAGTTACTATCGGAGGCGTTCTTGTATTACTGGATTCTGCATGGGGATTTGGTACAACAGAGCTTGCAGCACCACAGGCAACTTTAATGAAGATGATTATCGAAGGTGTTATGGAAGGAAATCTTCCTTGGGCGCTGGTATTCATCGGTGTATTTATTGCAATCGTTGTTGAAATTCTTGGAATTTCCGTACTTCCTGTAGCAATCGGTTTATATCTGCCACTGGAATTAAGCGCAACAATTATGATTGGTGGTGTTATCCGCTGGTTCGTTGACAAGAAGAAGGCTGATAGGGAAGAAAATAAAGATGCAAACAGTGGAATCTTATTCTGCTCTGGTATGATTGCCGGTGAGGGTCTTGTAGGTATCCTTCTTGCAATTCTCGCAGTTGTCAACGTAGCCGGTAAGATTGATTTATCAGGCAGCTTTACAACCGGAATTATTGGCGGCGTTGTATTAATGGTTGTTATGATTCTGTGCATCCTGAAGTTCTCACTTTGGAGTAAGAATGGCAAAGAAAACAAGTAAAAAAGATTTAAGAAATTATCTGGATTTTATACCGGTGCATCATGAGCAGTATTCCTATACGGTGTCAGATAATGGTGCAGTTACGGTTTACGTGGAAAATAAAGGCGTATTTAACAAAATTGCCCAGGTGGTTTTTAAAAAGCCGCGGATTTCCCAGATTCATCTGGATGAAATGGGGAATTTTATCTGGCCGTTAATGGACGGAAAGAATACGGTATACGATATTGCAGAACAGGTGAAAGCGCATTTTGGCGAAAAAGCAGAACCGCTTTACAACCGGCTGGTGCAGTATATGAGAAATCTGGAAAGCTACGGATTTATCCGTTTTAAAGAGTAATAGAAAGCGGCAGGCACATGGAATAGGGTGCCTGTCTTTTTTTATAAACGTCAATAAAAATCAACATGAATCTAAAATATCTGATATTTTAAAAAATTCCAACACCTAATATAATAAAACTATCAAAAATGTTTCTGCTGTTTTAAAGGAAAACAGCAGGGGAATGGAGGGTTTTATGAAAAAAAGAAGAATGACAGCCGCGTTTTTAGCAGCGGCACTTGGGGTAACAGCATTGACAGGCTGCGGAGGCACAGGCGGCAGTA
Source organism: Lachnospira intestinalis (assembly GCF_040095895.1). NCBI lineage: Bacteria > Bacillati > Bacillota > Clostridia > Lachnospirales > Lachnospiraceae > Lachnospira > Lachnospira intestinalis. The sequence continues at coordinate 221,196 of NZ_JBBMFS010000003.1, read as the reverse complement.
CCGATACGGGGAAAAGCACAGAGGCTGAAAAAATCAGTACAACGATTACCGTATGGGGCTGCGCAGAAGATCAGGCAGACGAGAATGGCAAATGGCTTCAGACGATGTGTGAAAAATTCAACACAGAACATCCGGAATGGGATCTTACATTTGAATACGGTGTCTGCTCCGAACAGGATGCCGGAAAGACCGTTCCGCAGGATCCGAGTAATTCAGCCGACGTATATTTCTTTGCAAATGACCAGTTACAGACATTAATTGATGCGAAGGCAATAGCAAAGCTTGGCGGTGAAACGGCAGATTACGTAAAGAGTACAAACTCACAGGCAATTGTAGATTCCGTTACGGTAGACGGAGCAGTTTACGGTGTACCATTTACAACCAACACCTGGTTTATGTATTACGATAAGAGCAAATTTACAGACAGCGACGTGAAGAGTCTGGATACAATGCTTGCAAAGGACAAGGTTGCATTTAATATCACAGAAGGCTGGTATATGTCATCATTCTTCCTTGCAAATGACTGTGTATATTTTGGTAAAGACGGAAAAGATAATGCAGCAGGAATTGATATTTCAGGTGATAAGGGTACAAATGCAACGAAAGCAATGGTATCTATGGTCAGCAATCCGAATTTTGTAAACGATGCAGGCGGTGTCGGAATCGCAGGTCTGCGTGACGGCAGTGTTGCAGCTTATTTTTCAGGTTCATGGGATTATAAGAATGTAAAAGAAATTTTGGGTGATAATTTTGGTGCCGTACAGCTTCCGACAGTCAAGATTGGCGGTACGGATAAGCAGTTAAAGGCATTTGCAGGTTCTAAAGCAGTTGCCGTGAATCCAAACTGCAAATACCAGCAGATTGCCGTTGCACTTGCAAAGTATTTAGGTGGTAAGGAAGCACAGCAGTCCCATTATGATTTACGTAGTGTAATTCCTTGCAACACAGAACTGCTGGCAGTAGAGCCGGTTAAATCCGATGTGCTTGTAACTGCACAGAATAATACCTTTAACAATACTGCTGTTATCCAGCCGACGGTAACCGGTATGAATAATTACTGGACACCGGCACAGAACTTCAGTAAATCCATTGTTAACGGAGAAATTACACTGGATAATGCAGCAGAAAAGACAGAAGATTTTTACAAATTGATTAATACATCAATTGTAAAATAGAAATAAAACGCGCACAGCGTTTGGAGGTTGCGTATGGAATTGGTTAATGCGTTCAAAAAGGGAGATTGGCTCACAAGAAGTTCTGCAATTGTGATGGGATTTGGCAATATCCTCAGAAAACAATTTATCAAAGGAATCTTATTCCTTTTCACAGAAGCAGCTTTCCTATTCTTTATGGCAGCCTATGGCTGGCAGTGCCTTCTGGCACTGCTGGGCCTTGGTGAAAAAGAACAGGGAGAAGTGTGGAATGAAACACTGGGCGTCTATGAATATGTTCAGGGAGATAACTCCCTGTTAATTTTACTTTATGGTATTGCAGTTTTATTTATTTGTGCCGCATTTATCTGTGTGTGGGCAGGTGCGGTAAAAAGTGCGTATCAGGCACAGGTCTGTATTGAAAAAAATAAGCCGGTGACAACATTTGCAGAGGACATTAAGTCCCTGTTTGATAAAAATCTGCACAAACTGCTTCTGACACTGCCGGTTGGCGGCATTTTAATTTTTACGATTCTGCCGCTGATATTTATGATAGCCATGGCATTTACAAATTACAGCAAAGTAGACAGCCATCTTATCCTGTTTGACTGGGTGGGGCTGGAAAATTTCCGGCAGATGTTTGATGTAAGCGGAACGCTCGGAAAAACATTCTGGTCTGTGCTTGGCTGGACAATTGTCTGGGCGGTATTTGCAACAGGTTTAAATTACATCTTAGGCATGCTGCTGGCGCTGCTTATTAATAGGAAGGGAACAAAAATTAAAGGCTTTTGGCGGCTGATTTTTATTTTGTCGATTGCCATTCCGCAGTTTGTGTCACTGCTTGTTATGCGCAGTATGCTAAGTCAGGACGGCATTATCAATGTAATGTTAAAAAATGCTGGCTGGATTCAGAAGTCCCTGCCGTTTTTCTCTAACGTCGCATGGGCGAGAATAACGGTAATTGTTGTTAATCTGTGGATTGGTATTCCGTATACGATGATGCAGGTTACGGGAATTTTACAGAATATCCCATTGGAGCTTTACGAAGCGGCAGAAGTAGACGGCGCTGGTCCGGTAATCCGTTTCTTTAAAATTACATTGCCGTATATGCTGTTTGTGACAACACCATATTTGATTACGACATTTACGGCAAATATCAACAATTTTAACATTGTTTATCTTTTAACAAAAGGCGACCCGGTGCTGGCAGGCAATACCGCGGGAAAAACAGACCTTTTGGTTACATGGCTGTATAAGATGACGGTGGATTACCAGTATTACAATCTAGGTGCCGTTATCGGAATTATGACCTTTGTATTTTTGGCAATCGGTTCGCTGCTTGTATACAGACGGACGAAATCCTATAAAGACGAGGAGGGATTTCAATGAAACGAAAAAAGAAAATCAACAATATACTGGTGCATCTGTTTTTAAGCGTGCTTGCAATTATCTGGGTCAGTCCGCTGTTCTGGATTATCCTTACAAGCTTCCGCGCACAGAAAGGCGCTTATACCTCGTCCTTTTTTCCGAAAAAATATACATTTAACAATTATATCAAATTATTTACGGATACCGGAATTTTAAATTTTCCGAGAATGTTTGGCAATACGCTGTTTATTGCAATCTGTTCCTGCATTATTTCAACATTTTTTGTATTGTCCGTGGCATATTGTATGTCGCGCCTGCGCTTCCGTTTAAGAAAGCCGATGATGAATATTGCAATGATACTCGGACTGTTTCCGGGATTTATGGCGATGATTGCGGTTTACTATATTTTAAAAGCAGTTGGACTTTCAGAAGGCTCCATGATTCGTGTGGCACTGATACTGGTTTACTCCGGTTCGTCCGGAATCCAGTTTTATATTGCAAAAGGATTTTTTGACACAATTCCAAAAACGATTGATGAAGCGGCTATGTTGGATGGTGCTACCAAATGGCAGGTGTTTACAAAAATCACTATACCGCTTAGTAAGCCAATTATAGTATACACGGTGCTGACGACCTTTATCGCACCATGGGTGGATTTCATCTTTGCAAGAGTAATATGCCGTGCCAATGCCGATTATTATACGGTGGCAATTGGTCTGTGGCAGATGCTTGAAAAGGAATATGTAGACAGCTGGTACACCTGTTTTGCCGCAGGAGCAGTCTGCATCTCAATTCCGATTGCAGTGCTGTTCATTTTCATGCAGAAGTGTTATAATGAGAGCATGTCGGGAGCGGTCAAAGGGTAGTGTCAGGGCTTTTTGCAGAGAACGCCTCAACGTGTTACTTGACTTCGGCTTATTCCTGTGAAATGCCTGCGAGAGCGTGATGTAGCAGGGCTTTTTGCAGAGAACGCCTCAACGTGTTACTTGACTTCGGCTTATCTCTGCAAAAAGCCTGTGGAGAGTGGAGGCGCGACAGGGCTATTTCACAAAGAACGCCTCACCGCTGTCGCTTGACTTCGGCTTATCTTTGTGAAACAGCCTGTGCGGATGGTTGGGCGGCTGATTTCTGTAAAATGCCTGTGGAGTGTGTGGAATGATAAAAGGATTTAAAAAATTTTGTTTGTGTCTGCTGGCGGCGGGAGCTGCGGGCGGGATTTTAGCCGGGTGTAACAGCCCGGCTAATCGTGTTTTGTCCTCGCGGCAGGAATATGCAGAGCAGATGCAGGCTGCGGTATCCACGCCGTTTGGCGCGTATCCCGAAACGGTTGTGTATACACTGGGAAAGATGATAAGCACGAATAATTCCAATATGCCGGCGGGGGATACGTATGAAGACAATGCGTATACGCGGTATATTAAGGAAGTGATTAATGTCCAGAACAGGGATGTTTTTGAAGAAGCCGATAAGCAGTATGATACCAACGTGAGCATGGCGATTGCAATGAATGAACTGCCGGATATTATGCTTGTGAGCAATTATGAGGACTTGGAAACGCTTATCGAAAATGATATGATAGAAGACCTGACGGTAGCGTATCAGAACTGTATCAGTGACAGAATACGTGAAATGTATGCCAGCTACGGCGAAGACCTGATAGACAGCGTGACATTTGACGGTAAAATTATGGCATTGCCCGAAACGAATATTACGGACGGACCGAACCTTGTGTGGCTGCGGAAAGACTGGATGGATACGCTGGGACTTTCGGCACCGCAGACCATAGAAGATGTGGTTGAAATTGTACGTCAGTTTGTAGATAATCAAATGGGTGGGGAAGAAACCGTGGGACTGGTCTGTGATACACAGATTGCAGGCGAGTGCGGCTACAGCAGTGAATATCTGCTTGATTTGATTTTTGCTTCTTATGGAGCATACCCAAAGCAGTGGATTACAGGTGATGACGGCGAGGTGGTATACGGTTCGGTGACAGACGAAGCCAAAGCGGCGCTTTCATATGTGCATACACTTTATAATGAAGGAATTCTTGAAAAAAATTTTTTGATACATACAACATCGAATCTGATTGAAATGATAGAACAGGGAAAATGCGGCTCGTTTTTCGGACCGTGGTGGGCGGCAAATAATCCGCTGGCATCTGCGGTCAGTGCTGTAGCGCAGTCTGAAAAGCCGGACTGGCAGCCGTATCTGATAGCGACGGATGCGCAGGGCAATACCTCGTATCACAGCCAGAATCCGGCATATAAATATGTGGTTGTAAGGAAGGGTTACGAACACCCTGAAATTGCCGCGAAGATGATCAGTGTAATGTTTGACAAAATCCGCTATGAGTGTGATTCGTCCGAAGAATTTGAAAAATATTATCAGTTAAATGTAGAACCCACGGCAAGACCGCTGGCAATCAATGTGGATTATAACAATGCGCTGGAGCTGTGCTATGAGGATATTGCGGCAGTTTTTTCCGGCGAAAAGCAGGAAGACGATTTAAAGCTGCTTGAAAAGTCTTATTATACTGCGTGTAAAAATTATATGGAAAATAAAGAATCTGCAGGAACCGATGCATGGGCGGCGTATATGACACGGATTAAAGCGTGTGAGGCAATCCGGGAAGGCTCGGTGATTACAGTACCGTCCTTGTATTTTAAAACCACTAAAACCATGAAATCGGAGTGGTGGAAATTAAAGGAAAATGAAAAAGAAGTCTATTTAAAAATCATCTGCGGCGAAGAACCGCCGGAATATTTTGATATCTTTGTGCGGTCATGGCAGGAAAATGGCGGCGCACAGATTACAGACGAAGTAAAAGCCGCCCTTGCGGCAGAATGAGGAAGATTTTGGAAAAACTAGAAGTATTAAAGAAGGTATTTGGTTACGACAGTTTCAGGGAAGGCCAGGAAAAAATTATTGATGCGATTCTGCGGGGGCAGGACGTACTGGGCATTATGCCGACCGGCGCGGGAAAATCGATCTGCTATCAGGTTCCGGCGCTGATGTTTCCGGGAATTACGGTAGTGGTATCGCCGCTTATTTCCCTGATGATTGACCAGGTGAAAGCATTAAACGATGCCGGAATCCATGCGGCATATATAAACAGTGCCCTGACGGAAACACAGATTACAAAGGCACTCTACAATGCAATGTGCGGGCGGTATAAAATTGTATATGTTGCACCGGAACGCCTTGAAACCGACCGCTTTCTGGAATTTGTCATGAATGCCGATATTTCCATGATTACAGTCGATGAAGCGCACTGTATTTCCCAGTGGGGACAGGATTTCAGACCGAGCTATCTAAAAATTGTCAATCTGATAAAGCGATTTCCGAAACGTCCCGTTGTCAGTGCATTTACGGCAACGGCAACGCAGACGGTTAAAGAAGATATCCAGTGTATTTTAGGACTGCAGAATCCGGAAGTATTAATCACCGGATTTGACAGGAAAAATCTGTATTTTGAAGTGCGCAAAACAAAGCAGAAGGATGCCGAAATTCTGGATTATCTGGAAAAACACAAGGGCGAGAGCGGTATTATCTATTGTTCTACAAGAAAAAATGTGGACAATGTATATCTGATGCTGCGTAAAAACCGCATTGCTGCGGCGCGCTATCATGCGGGTCTGGACAATGACACCCGCAAAGAAAGCCAGGAGGATTTTATCTACGACAGGGCGCAGGTGATTGTGGCGACCAACGCATTCGGCATGGGCATTGACAAATCCAACGTGCGTTTTGTCCTGCATTACAATATGCCCGCGTGTATTGAGAATTATTATCAGGAGGCGGGGCGTGCCGGACGTGACGGTGAGCCTGCCGAGTGCATTTTGTTTTATTCGCCGCAGGATGTGGTTATTCATGAATTTCTGATTGAACAGAAAGGGCAGAATACTGAATTTACGCAGGACGATTTAGATGTTATCAGAGAAAATGATATCCGTCGTTTAAATAAAATGCGTTTTTACTGTGCAACTAAAGAATGTCTGCGGGAATATATGCTCAATTACTTCGGGGAGTATACAAACCGCAGGGAATGTGGTAACTGCGGCAACTGCAATGCTTCCTTTGAAGAAAAAGACGTTACGGTGCTTTGCAGGGATATGATTGCCTGTATCCGGGAGAGCGGACAGCGGTATGGAATGGGAGTCATTATGGGCATTTTAAGAGGTTCAAATACCGCAAAGTTAAAAAGCTACGGTGTCAGCCGCTATGAAACCTTCGGAATCCAGAGCAAAACAAGCGAAGCGCAGCTAAAGGCGGTTGCAGAAGAACTGCTTTTAAAAGGGTACTTGACAGAAACGCCGGACATCTATAGAATAATCAAGCTGGATAAAACATGCGAAGAACTTTTAGATGAGGGCGCTTCTTTTTTAATCCGCTGGTCAGAACGGACGGAAAAAATGGCAGAGGCAAAGGTCAAAACGGCAAAAAGCCGTGCAACCGATACGCTTTCGCCAAAGCAGCTTGCGCTTTTTGGTGCGTTAAAGCAGCTGCGTCTGACACTTGCAAGAGAAGAAAATTTACCGCCGTACATTATCTTTTCGGATAAGACACTGATTGACATGTGTCATAAAATGCCGCATACACAGCAGGAAATGCTTGATGTCAACGGTGTCGGTGAAAATAAATTTGCGCGGTATGGAGAAGCATTTATCCGGTGTATTGAACAAAACAGCTGATGATTCTGTACAGAATGTGTTTATCAAGTAATTACGGAGGTTTCTCATGACGAAGAATATGACAGAGGGTTCACCGATGAAGCTGATTCTGGGATTTTCCATACCGATGCTGTTTGGTATGCTGTTCCAGCAGTTTTATAATCTGGTGGATACGATGATTGTAGGAAAAACACTGGGGGTTGATGCGCTGGCAGGTGTCGGTGCAACAAGCAGTATCAACTTTATGATTATTGGTTTCTGCATGGGCGTGTGTGGTGGATTTGCCATTCCCGTGGCACAGCAGTTTGGTGCGCAGAAATATGAACAGCTCAGGCGCTATGTATACAACGGCTATTTATTAAGCGTTGTGTTTTCGATTGTGCTGACGGCGCTTTCCGTCTTTTTCTGCCGGAATATTCTGACGGTAATGCGCACGCCGGAGAGCATTTATGAATATGCGTATGCGTACATTGTCATTATTTTTGCCGGAATTCCGACCGTATTCTTATATAATATTGTATCCAGCATTATCCGTGCACTGGGGGACAGCAAGACACCGGTCATCTTTCTGGTGTTTTCGGCAGTGTTAAATATTATTCTGGATTTTGTATTGATTCAGGGACTTAAAATCGGTGTCGCGGGAGCAGCTGTGGCAACCGATATTTCACAGCTTGTATCGGGTGTTGCCTGTCTGATTTATATGAATAAACGCTACGAGGTTTTAAAGCTTTCGGCAAAGGACCGCAGGGCGGGAAAACGGTATATGATCAATCTCTGCATGAACGGGATTCCAATGGGGCTTCAGTATTCAATTACGGCAATCGGCAGTGTTATTTTGCAGACCGCCGTCAATACGCTCGGTGCAACGTATGTAGCAGCGATGACCGCCGGCAGTAAGATTTTTACATTTACGTGCTGTCCGTTTGATGCGCTCGGTTCCACTATGGCAACCTACGGCGGGCAGAATGTCGGTGCGGGCAAATTAAAGCGCCTTGGAAAAGGAATCCGTGCAGCAGGCATTATCGGTGCGGTTTACAGCGTGGGTGCGCTGATACTGCTGTATTTCTTTGCCGATTACATCGCCCTGCTGTTTGTCGATGCAAATGAAGTGGAAATCATTCATCTGACATATCAGTTTATTTTATATAGTGCGCTGTTTTATATTCCACTGACCTTTGTCAATGTTGTGCGTTTCTGCATACAGGGTATGGGCTTTTCGGTATTTGCGATTCTTGCAGGCGTATTTGAAATGGCGGCAAGAACCTTTGCTGCAGTCCTGCTTGTGCCGAAAACGGGCTACACCGGTGCATGTCTTGCCAATCCGTGTGCATGGATAGCCGCCGACATCTTTCTGATACCGGCATTTATTTACTGCTGTAAGCGGCTGGAAAAAAGCACGCGCAAAGGCAGAACGGCGATGAGCGTGTAAAAAGGATCTTCCTTACCGGGTAAAACCGGCAGGGAAGATATTTTTTTCGCCTTTTTACATACATTTTAAAAAAATTTACGGATATTTTACTGTAATAAGGTAGTAGATTTTACAAAGTCTGGGATAAACTAAATAATATAAAGAGCGAAAACAAACAACCCTGTTGGCAGATGAGAAATCGCCTGCGCGAGTTTCTCATCGCCACCTCGCAACAAGGTTGCTCGGAAAATCGGAATGGAGGAAATATGCCATCAACATATGCACATTACAGAATGGGGCAGGAGGTTTATCGTAATCTCACAGGAAAGCCCAAACAAATTATAGAAAAGTACAAGGAATTATATGATATCGGACTGCATGGACCGGATATTTTGTTTTATTACAAACCGCTCTTTGCAAATCCGGTCAATCAGGTCGGATATGCGATGCACGACCGTCCGGGCATTGAATTTTTCAGGCAGGCATCCTTGGTGATGCAGAAAGCGGAAAATAAGGAAGCGTGTGAAGCGTATATTTACGGCTTCTGCTGTCATTTTGCACTGGACGTCAGCTGTCACGGCTACATTGATGAAAAAATTGCGGAAAGCGGGGTCAGCCATACGGAAATCGAAGTGGAATTCGACCGTAAATTAATGCTGACGGATGGGTTTAATCCGCTGACACACAATCTGACGGGGCATATTCATCCTACTTTGAAAAATGCCGAGGTTATCAGTCCGTTTTATAAAAATGTAACGCCACAGCAGGCAGAGCAGGCATTACAGGGCATGATTACCAATAATAAACTTTTAATAGCTCCATCCTATTTTAAGCGTTTTTTGATTTACGGTCTGTTAAAGGCAACGGGAAATTATAAGGAAATGCACGGTCTGTTAGTCAATTACAACGAAAATCCGCAATGCACGGACAGCACCCAGATGCTGATGCAGCTCTACCGCGATGCCGAAAAGCTGGCGGAGCGGTTAATTGATGAGTATGAGGACAGCGCATCGGGAAAAATTCCGTTCGATAAGCGGTATGGTCTGACTTTTGGCGGTAAAGAAAAAGATGAGCCGCTGGAAATGTGCGGGTAAACAAACGGCAGAACGTATATCACTTAGAAATGGAGCAGAAAATGGGAAAGAAATTAACAAAAAATGAAAGAAACTGGATTTTGTATGACGTGGGAAACTCAGCGTTTACACTGCTGATTGCGACAATTTTACCGATTTATTTTAATTATCTGGCGGGCAATGCCGGGATTTCATCGGTGGACTATCTGGCATATTGGGGATATGCGGCATCGGTTGGCACGATTCTTGTAGCACTTGCAGGTCCGGTGCTTGGAACCATGGCGGATACCAAAGGGTTTAAAAAGCCGTTTTTTACGGCGGCGATTTTAACAGGCGTAGCTGGTTGTGCTTTGCTTGGACTTGCAAAAGGCTGGCTGTTATTTCTGGTTATTTACATTATTGCAAAAGTCGGATTTTCAAGCAGCCTGATTTTTTATGATTCCATGCTTGGTGATGTGACAGACGAAGACCGCGTGGACTATGTTTCTTCGGCAGGGTATGCATGGGGATATATCGGAAGCTGTGTGCCGTTTATTGTCTGTCTGGTGCTTGTGCTTGGCAGCGGAAAAATCGGTATCAGCATGGAAATGTCAATGATGATTGCATTTTTAATTATTGCCGCATGGTGGCTTGTGATGTCGCTTCCGCTATTAAAAGGATATGAACAGAAATTTTATGTGGAAAAGCAGAAACACGCGGTAAAAGAAAGCTTCTGCCGTCTGGGACAGACCTTTGGCAATATCCGCAAAGAAAAACATATTTTTATGTTTCTGCTGGCATTTTTCTTTTACATAGACGGTGTATACACGATTATCGACATGGCAACGGCATACGGCTCTGCACTGGGGCTGGACAGCACAGGACTTTTACTGGCACTGCTTGTTACGCAGCTGGTTGCATTTCCGTGCGCAATACTTTTCGGAAAATTATCCGGCAGAATGGAAACCTGCCGCCTGATTACCGTGTGTATCTTTGCTTATCTTGGAATTGCAATTTTTGCCGTATTTTTAAAGAGCCAGATTCAGTTCTGGATACTTGCGGTACTGGTTGGAATGTTTCAGGGTGGAATTCAGGCGTTGTCCCGTTCATATTTTACAAAAATCATTCCTGCCGAAAAGTCCGGAGAATATTTCGGACTGATGGACATCTGCGGAAAAGGCGCATCATTTATGGGAACAACGATTGTAAGCCTTGTATCGCAGATAACCGGAAACATCAACGCCGGTGTAGGTATGATTGCAGTTTTATTTGTAGCAGGCATTATTTTGTTCCGTAAATCAGTGTCACTTTGCAATACAAAGTCCCATGTACAGGAAACGCCTCACCGTTCCCACTTGACTTCGGCTTATTCCTGTACATGGGACGGGGAAGGTGTGGCAGCTCCGGGGAGTGAACAGGAAGTGGTATAGAAATTAAAAGATGAAACTTTGCAAGAAATGTAGTGCAGAGTTTCATCTTTTTGTATTTTAAGGGGTAAAGCGATGCACAATATATAGAATGAAATTTATAAAGAAGTTGGAAAAGTTGCATTTTTTATTCAAAAAAGGTTGGAAAAGTTGCAAAAACAGGGCTATTTTGGGTTGGAAAAGTTGCAAAAATCCTCTTGACATTCCAAAAACTTGAATCTACAATTGTTGCACATACAACAGTTGGAGGTGCAATAAATGTTAAAGAGAATCTTTTCTTATATGAAACAGTATAAGAAATATGCCTTTCTGGCATTGTTTTGCATCGCGGTGGAAGCAGTGCTGGAGTTAATGGTTCCGATGATTATGGCGGATCTGATTGACACCGGCGTTGCGACAGGCGATGAAAGATACATCTATCAAAAAGGATTTCAAATGGTACTCTGTGCGGCGGCGGCACTGGTGCTTGGAATCGGAAGCGCCCGTTTTGCGGCGCTTGCCGGTCAGGGACTGGGCGCAAACCTGCGTGAAGCCGAATACGAAAAATTGCAGTCGTATTCATTTGCCAATATCGACCATTTCAGGGTATCGTCGATTGTGACACGTTTAACAAGCGATGTCACGAATATTCAGAATGCCGTTTCAACCGGTATGCGTCCGTTTGGCAGAAGTCCGGTCATGCTGATTTTTGCAACGGGCGTGGCATTTTCCATTAATTCAACACTGGCGCTTGTATTTTTCGTGGCACTGCCGGTACTTGCCGTTTTACTCATTTGCATTATTGTAAATGTACGTCCGCTCTATTCCAAAATGCAGTTTGCGATAGATCGCATGAACCGCACGATTCAGGAAAATCTGACGGCAGTCCGTGTAGTCAAAGCCTATGTGCGGGGCGATTACGAAATCGCAAAATTTGAAGAAGCAAATCTTAATCTGAAAAAAGAATCCGAAAAAGCATTTGGCATTGCCGTGTTAAATATGCCTGCCATGCAGTTTGTTATGTACGCAACAATATTGTCACTGCTGTTATTCGGCGGTTATCTGATTCATGAGGGCAGGCTTGGTATCGGTGAACTGACCGGATTTTTAAGCTACGTCCTGCTCATTTTAAATTCGCTGATGATGATGTCCAACGTATTTTTAATGATGACACGTTCCTTAGCATCCGGCGCGCGTATCCTTGAGGTTATTGATGAAAAAATAGATTTAACCGATGAAAATGCAAAGGACATCAGCGTAGAGCGCGGCGAAATCGAATTTGACCATGTGTGGTTTAAATATAAGGAAGAAGCAAAAGAATATGTGCTTTCCGATGTATCATTTCATATTAAAGCCGGTCAGACAGTAGGAATTATCGGTCAGACCGGTGCGGCAAAAACCACGCTTGTCCAGCTGATTCCGCGCCTTTACGATACCGTGCGGGGAACGGTAAAGGTGGACGGCGTTGATGTGAAAAATTATCCGATGCAGCATTTAAGAGATGCGATTGCTATGGTACTTCAGAAAAATACACTGTTTTCTGGAACAATGCTTGATAACTTAAAATGGGGCGATGAAAACGCTTCCATGACGGAAATTGAAGAAGCCTGCCGGATTGCCTGCGTTGACGAATTTATTGACCGCCTGCAAGACGGCTATCAGACCGAAATGGGACAGGGTGGGGTCAATGTGTCCGGCGGTCAGAAACAGCGCCTCTGCATTGCAAGAGCCATTTTAAAGAAGCCGAAGGTACTGATTTTAGACGATTCAACCAGTGCGGTTGATACGGCGACAGAAAGCAGAATCCGCGAAGGACTTGCAGAGAAACTGCCTGATATGACAAAAATTATTATTGCACAGCGCATATCTTCCGTGCGCCATGCGGATCAGATTATTATTTTGGACGGCGGAAGGGTAAGCGGTATCGGTACGCATGAGAGCCTGCTTGCTTCCAACCGCATTTATCAGGAAATTTACGAATCCCAGAAGGAAGGAGCGGATTTATAATGGCAAAATATGTAGGATATAAAAGACCGAAAGACACGAAAAAGACAATCCGGCATCTGCTGGTATATTTAGGCATGCACAAATGGTCCTTTTTGCTGGTTGCCCTGCTGGTACTTATCAGTGCCGGAGCCAATATTACGGGAACATATCTTTTAAAGCCGGTTATTAACCGCTTTATCGTTCCGGGAGATTTAAACGGACTGGTGCGTGCCGTTGCGGCAATGGGCGTGATGTATCTGTGCGGCGCGCTGGCAACGCTCGGATACAACCGTTTAATGGTGAAGACCTCGCAGAAGGTCATCCGTGAAATCCGAAGCGATTTATTTGCACACGTACAAAAACTGCCCCTGCGGTATTTTGATGCGCATACACACGGCGAATTAATGAGCCGTTTTACCAACGATGTCGATGCCGTACAGGAAGCGATGAACAACAGCTTTGCAATGATTATCCAGAGTTTCATGATGCTTTTCGGTACGGTGATAATGATGATGGTACTCAGTATCCGGCTGTCGCTGATTGTTGTGGTATTTTTAATTGTTATGTTTGTGGTTATCCGCTTAAACGGAAAGCACAGCAAAAAATATTTTAACCGGCAGCAGGAGGAACTCGGCAAAATTAACGGATTTGTACAGGAAATGGCAGAGGGACAGAAGGTCGAAAAGGTCTTCAATCACGAAGCAAAAGACTATGCGCGTTTTTGTGAACTCAGTGAAAATTTCAGAAAGCAGTCCACCAATGCTCTGTCCTTTGCCGGTATGATGATACCAACCATTGTCAGTCTTTCCTATCTGAATTATGCGGTGTCTGCCTGTGCGGGCGGCCTGCTTGCAATCCGGGGACTGATGGATTTGGGAAGTCTTTCGGCATATCTGGTATATGTGCGCCAGAGTGCAATGCCGTTAAACCAGTTTACCCAGCAGGTCAATTTTCTGTTGTCTGCGCTTTCCGGTGCGGAACGAATTTTTGACATGATGGACGAACAGCCGGAAGTGGACGAAGGTAACGTGCATTTATGTCACGTCGTAAAAAATGCGGACGGCACACTGACAGAATGTGAACAAAGCACACCGGATTACGCATGGAAAGTGCCGGAAAACGGCGGCTTCCGCTATGTTGAATTAAAAGGTGATGTGCGTTTTCAAAATGTAGTCTTTGGGTACACCGATAAAAAGCGCGTATTAAACGGCATTTCTCTTTTTGCAAAACCGGGACAGAAAATCGCATTTGTCGGTTCAACCGGTGCGGGAAAAACAACGATTGTCAACCTGATTAACCGTTTTTATGAAATCCAGTCGGGGACGATTACCTATGACGGTATCGACATTCAGAAGATTGCAAAAGACGATTTGCGCCGCTCACTGGCAATGGTTATTCAGGATACGCATTTATTTACGGGAACGATTGCGGACAATATCCGATACGGTAAGTTAGATGCGACTGACGAGGAGGTTTATGAGGCAGCACGCATTGCCAATGCGGACTCCTTTATCCGCAGACTGCCGGACGGCTATGATACAATGCTGTATGCAGACGGCAGTAATCTTTCGCAGGGGCAGCGCCAGTTACTTGCGATTGCGAGAGCGGCAGTTGCCAAACCGCCGGTGCTTATTTTAGACGAAGCGACCAGTTCTGTAGATACCCGCACCGAGCGGCTGATTGAAAAGGGCATGGATGCGATTATGGAAGGCAGAACAGTATTTGTTATTGCACACCGCCTGTCAACCGTGCGAAACTCCAAAGCAATCATGGTATTGGAAAAGGGCGAAATCATAGAGCGCGGCAGTCATGAGGAACTGTTAGAACAGCGGGGAAGATACTACAGGTTGTATACGGGACAGTTTGAATTGGAATAATGTGAAAAATCCTTAAATCTAAGATTTTTCACACAGCGCTTTGTGCCTCAGGCGTCACAAAGCCGCTTTTTATCGCAGAACTGAATAGATTCAGTTCGCGATTCCTACGGCATTAAAATGCCTGCGGAATGAAGATTAGTATGAAGTATGAGCAATTCATATGCGAGAGATTGCTCATACGGCAATTTGCTTTCAGGTAAAGCAAATTGCCATTATCGTAGATTGACAGTAAACTCGTCCATACAGATATTTGCGCCGCAGGTGTCGCAAATATTATTTATCGCAGAACTGAATAAATTCAGTTCGCGTTCTTTCGGCATAAATGCCTATAGAAAAGAGGAAAGTATGAAAAAAGAACAGATTCGGAATGAATTATTTAAGATAGAAGTGCTGCGGCAGAGATTAATGAGGCCGCAGTTTATCGCATTGGGGCTTACAGTGGGGCAGGGACAGCCGCGCATTTTAAAAGAACTGCTTTTTGAAGGCAGTATGACACAGAAAAAACTTGCGGATGCCTGTCTTTTAGATGTAACCACAATGTCAAGGACACTTGACCGAATGGAGCAGGCAGGACTGCTTGTACGGGAAAGTAATCCCGACTGCCGCCGTTCATGGCTGATTGCCCTGACAGACAAGGGAATGGATATTGCCAAAAAGGTACAGCAGATATTTGAAGAAACGGATAAAATTTATTGCAGTAATCTTTCAGAGAAAGAAGCGGAGCAGCTTTTCGTATTGCTTCAAAAAGTAGAGGACAATATTTCACAAAACTGTAAATAAGAACTTCTTTTGTGGCTGCCCTCATTTTTGTGGCTGGCAGGCTGTAAGAAGCAGGCATATATTTTCCGTTGTCCGAATAGGATATACAAACAAACTTTAGGATATTGCATGAAAGGATATATCGAAGAACGGGCAGTAAAGACGGCGGAATATATTATCGAAACCAAAGCAACCGTGCGCCAGACCGCGCGAAAATTCGGTGTCAGCAAAAGCACCGTACATAAAGATGTGACGGCGCGTCTGACACGAATCAATCCGGCGCTTGCAAATGAAGCGCGCAAGGTGCTTGATGTCAACAAAAAAGAGCGCCATATCCGCGGAGGACTGGCAACGCGCGAAAAATACCTGCACGAACAGTAACAGCATATAAAATGAGCCGGTACCGTCTGATGCATCAGACGGTACCGGCCTGTTTTGTTTAGGGAGAAAAGTTACTGTAATACTGCAACAATCTCTAAATTGCGTTCTTTTGATAAATCTACAAATTCATTGCCTTCACACTTTACAATCGGGCGTGACAGGGCATGTCCGTTAATTAAAACGACTTCGCCGGTGCGACCATCAGAAAGTTTGACATTATTTCCGATATAAGAAGTGGCGACATTCTTTAAGAACGGAAGGCTGAACTTCGGGTCAAATTTTGTAAAAGCATCTTGTTCCATATCCCGTACAACGTGGAATGGACAGAGGGCTTTTCTGTATATGCGGGAAGAGGTCATTGCATCGTAGATATCTGCAATTGTAATAATCTTTGCAAAATCAGGAATGTCGTCTGACTTTAAACCCATTGGATATCCGGAGCCGTCGCATTTTTCATGGTGCAGTAAAATTGCAGATTTAACACGCTCATCAATATCGGCATCCTTTACAATCTGATAGCCTAAGTTGACATGCTCTTTAATAATGGCATATTCGTTAACGGTCAGCCGGTCCGGTTTGCTTAAAATTTCATTTGGAACTAAAAGCTTTCCGATATCGTGTAAAATACCGCATAAAGTCAGCACCTTTACATCTTCCTCAGAATAGCCGAGCCATTTTCCAAGAATGGAGGCAATAATGGCAACATTAATGCAGTGGACATATGTTAAATCGTCCATATCACGCATACAGTGGAGCATATCGAAAATCTGGAGAGTATTCGTATATCCTGCAAGAATTTTTTCGGTATTCTTTAACAGCGCAGTCGTATCAATTGTTTCGTGGTTAATGACAATGTCATTTAATTCTGTCTTTAAATCATTAATGCCATCAATAAAAGTTTCGTTAAAATGTTCGAAATTCTGGCTCTGCTTAACTTTTTCATAGTAAGTCATCTGTTCCAGAACTTCCGGTTGCTCAGGCTGTGCGGCAGCTTCCTCATATACATTAATTTTTAAGACATTGTACTCAGAGATTTTTGCAATCATATCTAAAGTCAAAACGGTATCTTTTGCAGCAATAAGATGACCGGTGGAAGTCATGATATCCTGTGATAAAACCATGCCTTCAGCGGCATCAAAAATAAAAATATTTTTCTCCTGTGTATTGTCGCTCATCCTTGAAATCTCCTTTACAAAAGTATAAATGTTCCGGTAGCTTCATTATATGGTTGAGGGGATAAAAAGTCAATAAAAAGTACTTGACCAATGCCCATAGATTGTGTAATATACATACGTATGAATGATTAACTGAATAATTTAAGATGTCCCTTATTTAGAGCGGTGGAGATACATAGGATCGATGAAGCCCGGCAACCCCATATGGTAAGATATGGAAGGTGCCAACCTGAGCGACTATCCTGCTTTTGCGGCAGGTCGAACAATAAGAGGATTACGGATCTTACATAGATTACGAGTCCTGTCAGAGGGGCTCGTTTTTCAGTTTCAGGAGAAGTACCAGAAGCAGCGTTTAACAGTTTACAGGGACATAAAAAGCCCGATGAAAGAAAGGAAGAAAGAATTCATGGAGAAAAGATTATTTACTTCAGAATCAGTAACAGAAGGACATCCGGACAAAATCTGCGATCAGGTTTCTGATGCAGTACTGGATGCATTATATGCACAGGACCCATATTCAAGAGTTGCCTGTGAAACATTAACCAATACAGGATTTGTGATGGTTATGGGTGAAATTACAACAAAGGCCAATGTAGATATTGCACAGATTGTAAGAGATACCGTAGTAGAAATCGGCTATGACAGCTCTGAAAAAGGCTTCGATGGTAATACCTGTGCCGTTATGGTGGCACTTGACAAGCAGTCACCGGATATTGCAATGGGTGTTGACAAGGCACTTGAAGCAAAAGAAGGCATTGATCCGGATGCAGATGACATTGGTGCAGGCGATCAGGGTATGATGTTTGGCTATGCAACCAATGAAACAGAAGAATATATGCCATATTCCGCAGCACTTGCACAGAAGCTTGCAAGACAGCTGACAAAGGTCAGAAAAGACGGTACACTGTCTTATTTAAGACCGGACGGAAAGACACAGGTTACAGTGGAATATGATGAAAACAACAAGCCTGTAAGACTGGATGCCATCGTTGTATCTTCACAGCATGCACCGGAAGTTTCACAGGAACAGATTCATACAGATATCAAGAAGTATGTTATTGATGCCATTGTAGACAACAGTATGGTAGATGATGACACGAAAATTTATATCAATCCGACAGGACGTTTCGTAATCGGCGGACCAAACGGTGACAGCGGTCTGACAGGTCGTAAGATTATCGTTGATACTTACGGTGGTGTTGCAAGACACGGCGGCGGTGCATTTTCAGGTAAGGACTGCACAAAGGTAGACCGTTCCGCAGCATATGCCGCAAGATATGTAGCAAAGAACCTCGTTGCCGCAGGTATTGCAGACAGATGTGAAATCCAGTTATCTTATGCGATCGGTGTTGCACTGCCGACATCTATCCGCGTGGAAACATTCGGAACAGGGAAGTTAAGCGAAGATAAGATTGTAGAAATCATCCGTGAAAACTTCGATTTAAGACCGTCAGGTATTATCAAGATGCTTGATTTAAGAAGACCGATCTACAAGCAGACAGCAAGCTATGGACATTTCGGCCGTAACGACCTGAATCTGCCATGGGAAAAACTTGACCGTGTAGATGCATTAAAAATGTATTTATAAAATATAAGCCGGCTATGGACAAATACTCCATTGTCGGCTTATACTGTTTTTAAATGAAGTATGCTTTTTAAGAAAAAGTAAGCTGCCGCAGGGCAGGTGTGAAACTGCATTTGAAAATGAAGAAATGAGGAAATGTATGATTGAGAATTATAGTATTACAGAGTGGATTGCGTTCTTTTTTATTTACAGCTTTTTAGGGTGGTGCATTGAATCCGCCATTGTATCCTTTAACAAGCGCAAACTGACAAACAGAGGCTTTTTAAAAGGTCCGATGCTGCCACTGTACGGTTCGGGAGCGGTCATCATGCTGTTATCAACACTTTGGGCAAAGGATAATTATGTTTTAGTATACATCTGTGGTACAATCGGTGCAACGGCGCTGGAATATGTTACAGGTGTACTGATGGAAATGATGTTTAACATGCGCTACTGGGATTACAGCAATAAAAAATTTCAGATTCACGGCTATATCTGTCTGACCTCGTCCTTATTCTGGGGTGTGCTGACAGTACTGCTGGTCTGCTTTGTGCATATTCCGGTCGCAGCACTGGTGGCTTCCGTTCCGGCAAATATATTAAGAGTCGGATTATTTTTTATCATTGCGGTGGCATCCGTGGATACAGTTGATGCGTTTAAAAAGGCGCTGGATTTCCAGAAGCTGCTCACGTATGAAACAAGAATTAAAAATGAACTGTCAGAACTGACAGAGCGTTTAAATGATGCTAAAGGTGTCTTTACAGATAAGAACAATGAGCGCAGCAGGGAATTTTTCAGTATGCAGGAGGCACGCGCGGAGCGCTTAAGGCTGGAATTGGATGCGGTAAAGGAAAAGGCCGGAAAATTCAAAAATTCCATGTTAAATAGTTTCCCGTCTGCAACATCTAATAAGTTTGGCGAAGCGCTGGACGAATTTAAAGAGTATTTTAATAGGAAAAAATAAAGCGAGGGGCACAAATGAAGATATTAATTGTTCATTATAATAGTTTTTTAATTGAGGATTTGCAACAATGCATGGAACAGATGGGATATAGCTATAAATTTATAGAAGCTGATGTTATTGTAAGAGAATCAGATGATAATTTTACAGCATTATTTGATAAAGAGATGGAAGATGCGAAATATGATTGCGTATTCACATTTAATTATAGCAGTATTATATCCGAATGTGTGAAAAAATATAATATACCATATATTTCTTTTGTATATGACAGCCCGATGTATCGCTTATTTACAAAGTCCATTTATAATAAATGTAATTATTGCTTTATATTTGATGAACAATTGTGTGAACAGTTGACTAATATGGGGGCTCCGCATATTTACTATATGCCGTTGCCGGTTAATATGTCCAGACTTGATAAGATGGAAAGATTGTTAGAAATGGAAAATGAGGATATAAAAGCATTAGTAAATTTATGCTCAGCTCAGATTGCTTTTGTAGGAAGTATGTATAACGAAAAAGAAAGCCAGAGGCAGTATGATGAACTGAACCTTACGCCATATCTAAGAGGATATTTAGATGCAATTATGGCTGCACAAATAAAGGTATATGGGTATAATTTTCTGTCAGAATTGACAAATCAGTTTAGTATTTGCACACAATATAAGGGAGATTTACTTGCAGATTATAGTGATATTCTTGCAGATGGGATATTATGTAAAAAGATGGCTAATATTGAAAGAACGCAAATTTTGCAGAAGCTATCAGAAAGATTTGAAGTAAAGCTATTTACAAGAAACCCTACGCCAGAACTCCCAAACGTAATAAATATGGGAGTAGTGGATTATGAGAGGTTTATGCCATACGTTTTTAAATGCTCCGACATTAATCTGAATATCACATTGCGAAGTATTAAAACAGGAATTCCCCTGCGCGCAATGGATATTATGGGTGCAGGGGGATTTTTAATGTCGAATTATCAGGCGGATTTTTACAGGCATTTTATACCGGGTGAGGATTTGGTGTTGTATGAATCTCATGATGACCTGATGGATAAGTGCAATTACTATCTGGTACATGATGCAGAACGAAGACAGATTGCAGCAAATGGTTATGGAAAAGTAAAAGAGTTTCATAATTTTGAAGTGCGGTTTAATGAAATTTTTGACATTGTATTTAATTAGAAAAATGATGTTTAAAGATTTTTTGAAAAAATTTCAGTCAACCCCTTTTAAATTTTGAAAATGTTGTATATAATGGTATTCTACGATGTATGTTTAGACTGCGTTATACTGTCTACATATATATAGAAATGAAGAAAATAAGAAAAACGAACATAGATAGAATGAAGAACATCGGAAAGGGGATTCATATGTTATCAACCGAT
The DNA here is from genome assembly GCF_040095895.1 of Lachnospira intestinalis. Taxonomy (NCBI): domain Bacteria; kingdom Bacillati; phylum Bacillota; class Clostridia; order Lachnospirales; family Lachnospiraceae; genus Lachnospira; species Lachnospira intestinalis. The sequence continues at coordinate 200,048 of NZ_JBBMFS010000003.1, read as the reverse complement.
ATCGGAGTAGATTTGGGTACAGCCAGTATTCTGGTTTATATAAAAGGGAAAGGCGTTGTTTTAAAAGAACCGTCAGTAGTAGCATTTGACAGAGATACCAACAAGATTAAGGCAATCGGCGAAGAAGCACGTCTGATGTTAGGAAGAACACCGGGTAATATTGTAGCGGTAAGACCGTTAAGACAGGGTGTTATTTCTGATTACAGAGTAACTGAAAAAATGTTAAAGTACTTCATCCAGAAGGCAATCGGCAAGAGAATGTTAAAGAAGCCAAGAATCAGTGTCTGTGTACCGTCAGGTGTTACAGAAGTAGAAAAGAAGGCGGTAGAAGATGCAACACTTCAGGCTGGTGCAAGAGAAGTAGCAATCATTGAAGAACCGATTGCAGCTGCCATCGGTGCAGGGATTGATATTTCAAGACCTTGCGGTAACATGATTGTTGATATCGGTGGTGGTACAACAGATATCGCGGTTATTTCTTTAGGCGGTACAGTAGTCAGCACCTCCATTAAGATTGCCGGTGATGATTTTGATGAAGCAATCGTCCGATATATGAGAAAGAAACACAATCTTCTGATTGGTGAAAGAACTGCGGAAGATATTAAGATAAAAGTCGGTTCAGCTTATCCGAGAACTGAGATTGCAACAATGAACGTAAGAGGTCGAAACCTTGTAACAGGTCTTCCAAAGACGGTTGAGGTAACGTCAGAAGAAACACAGGAAGCATTAAAAGAAGCAACATCCCAGATTGTTGAAGCCGTACACAGTGTACTGGAAAAGACACCACCGGAATTAGCTTCCGATATTGCAGACAGAGGGATTGTCCTGACAGGTGGCGGAAGCCTGCTGCAGGGACTTGAAGAACTGATTGAATCAAAGACAGGAATCCATACAATGACAGCCGAAGATCCGATGACAGCAGTTGCTATCGGAACCGGTAAGTTTATTGAATTCCTTGCAGGATACAGAGACGATAAATAATTATCAGCAAAATAAGCAGTGAGCGGAGGAGGAAAGAAATGGTAAAGGGGCTTTACACAGGGTACACAGGAATGGTGAATTCCCAGAAAAGACTGGATGTAATTTCCAATAACCTTGCAAATGCAACAACGACAGGCTTTAAAGCAGAAGGCTGTACAACACAGGCATTTGATTCCATGTATGCCATCAAGATTAAAGATGCAACAGTCGGACATTTAAACCAGAATATCGGTTCAGTCAGTCTGGGTGCAAAGATTGGGGAAACATACAGAAACTGGGAGCAGGGTTCGTTACAGGCAACGAACAACACCTATGATTTTGCACTGGCAGGACAGGGCTTTTTCTCGGTAGAGTTCACCAATAAGAACGGTGTAACAAGCACAATGTATTCCAGAGATGGCGCATTTCAGATGAATTCAGAAGGCTATCTTGTGACAAAAGACGGCGATTATATTTTAGGTGAAGGCGGAAGAATCCAGCTTCCGACAGATTTGAATGAATTATCTGTTGATTCACAGGGAAATATTTTTGCAGACGGACAGTATGTAGATACATTTGCCTTGGTTGATTTTGAAGATTATAACTATCTGGAAGAATACGGTGAAAATCTGTACCGTGCGGTGGATGGTGCAACCGAACAGGATTGTACGGCAACCGTACAGCAGGGCTACTTAGAAGCTTCTAATATTAATGTCGTATCAGAAATGGTGGACATGATTGCGGTTGCAAGAGAGTATGAAAGCGGACAGAAAGTCATCCAGGCAATTGATGAAATGCTTGGCAAAATGGTGACAATGTCAGAATTATAATAAGGTCCGGGTTAAAAGACATTAATATTATGGTAGTAAGCTGCCGGTAAAATCACCGGTATTGATTACGGAATGGAGAAGAATATGGTAAGATCATTATGGACGGCAGCAGCAGGCATGACGTCACAGCAGACAAATGTAGATACGATTTCCAATAATCTTGCAAATGTAAATACAACAGGATACAAGATGGAAACAACACATTTTAAATCCCTTTTATATCAGCAGTTACAGGCAAAGACCACATCTGCAAACGGTGAAACAAAGCCGGTTAATGCACAGGTTGGTTTAGGTTCAAGAGTATCTGCTGTAACATCACAGTATGTACAGGGTTCTGTCAACAAAACAGATAGTGACACGGATTTTGCAATCGTAGGAAATGGCTTTTTCGGTGTAGTCGGTGAAGATGGACAGACTTATTACACAAGAAACGGTAACTTTGGATTCTCAATTGCAACAGAAGGCTATATGCTTTGTACATCAGAAGGTCTTCCGGTATTAAGCTCAGACGGTAATGAACTGGTGCTGGGACCGGAATATGACCCGACAAAGATTACAGTAGACGGCGACGGTAATTTATTATATCCAAGTGAAGAAAATAACAACAATCCGACGGCAATCGGTTTAAAGATTGGATTATTCCAGTTTGCCAATCCGGCAGGTCTTGATAAGACAGGAGATTCTCTTTTAATGGAAACGGAAGCATCCGGTATTGCATTAAATGAAGATATCGATGAGGTAGGCAAAAAGAGTACCTTAAAGCAGGGATATCTGGAAGCTTCTAATGTCAATGTAGCAACAGAAATGGTAAATCTGATTACAGCGCAGAGAGCCTATGAATTATGCTCAAAGGCAATTACCACATCCGATACGATGATGGAGCAGGCAAACAATCTGAAGCGATAAGTAAAAGCAGCGGTGCGGCAGTTTAATGCCGGGGAGGAAAGGTGTACATATGAGCGATACAATCAGCGGATTAAATTCGTCATATTTAAACGGTACCTATACCAATTCAACAACAAGTGCGCTTGAAAGCACATTAAATAATAAGGATTTATCTACATCTTCCAGCGATGAACTCATGGAAGTCTGCAAGGATTTTGAAGAATATTTTGCAGAACAGATGGTAAAATCCATGCTTAAAATGGCAAAAGTAGACAGCAGTGATGATGATAACAGCTATGCTTCTATTTTTGGACTGTCTTCTGACAGCAGTGATTCCGGAATGAGTACCATGTCCAGCTATTTTGGTGACCAGATGGTGTCAAAGCTGTCTGAAGCACTGTGCAGTACAGAAAACGGCAGCGGACTGGGACTGGCACAGACCCTTTATAATCAGATGAAGAGGAATTACGGAATTGAGGAGTAATTTAGATTACGAAGCAGAATATATTGAAGGCTTTGTAGAAAATATCATATACCGCAATGAAGACAACGGCTATACCGTTTTCAACGTGGTTTATAAAGGTGAAGAGATTACCTGCGTTGGTGTATTCAGTTACATCAACGCAGGTGAATTTATTACTGCAAATGGAGGATTTGTCAAACATCCGTCCTATGATATGCAGTTTTCTATTAAATCTTATGAATTCAAAGCGCCGGACGACACCAAGTCGGTCAGACGTTATCTTGCATCCGGTGCTATCAAAGGCATTGGTGAAAAAATGGCTGAGAGGATTGTAAAAGAGTTCGGGGATGACACCTTCCGCATTATGGAAGAAGAACCGGAACGTCTTGCGGAGATTAAAGGCATCAGTCTTACAAAAGCGATGGATATCGCAGCTCAGCTTGTCGATAAACGCGACATGCGTAAAGCCATGATGTTTTTACAGGACTATGGCATCAGCATGGGAATTGCGGGTAAAATTTATTCCAGATACGGACAGGAAATATATACAATTATTAAGCAGAATCCTTACAGACTTGCAGACGATATTGACGGCATCGGATTTAAAACGGCCGATGAAATTGCGGCAAAGGCCGGCATTAAAGTGGATTCGGATTTCAGAATCCGCAGTGGGATTTTGTATGTATTGACACAGGCGGCAGGACAGGGACACATCTATCTGCCGTGGACAGAATTAGAGCAGGGGGTCACAGCACTGTTGTTAATAGATATTCGTGATATGGAGCGCCATATCATGGATATGGCAATTGATAAAAAAATTGTTGTCCGTGAAAATGCGTCTGGCGAAAAGTGCATTTATGCTTCGATGTATTATTATATGGAGGCTTCTATTGCCAAGCATTTGATCGAACTGAATATCCCGTATTCGCAGGATGAAGCGGAAATCGGCCAGAGAATCGCGCAAATCGAAGAAAAAAACGACATAATTCTTGATGATATCCAGAAACAGGCGGTTCATAAGGCTGTTTTAAATGGATTGATGGTTATTACGGGCGGACCGGGAACGGGAAAGACAACAACTATTAATACCATTATTAAATATTTTGAAATGGAAGGTCTGGAAATCCGTCTGGCAGCGCCGACGGGCCGTGCGGCAAAGCGGATGGCAGAAACAAGCGGATATGAAGCGCAGACAATTCACAGACTGCTTGAAATCTGCGGCAGTGCATCCGATTCACAGAACACAGGCATGCATTTTGAAAGAAATGAAGACAATCCGCTGGAAACAGATGTCATTATTGTAGATGAAATGTCCATGGTGGACGTATCTATTATGAACTCACTGCTAAAGGCAATAGCTGTCGGAACACGTCTGATTCTTGTGGGCGATGTGGACCAGTTACCGAGTGTCGGACCGGGAAATGTGTTAAAGGATATTATCCATTCGGGCTGCTTTGAAGTCGTGAAGCTGGAAAAGATTTTCAGACAGGCGGCAGAGAGCGAAATCATCATGAACGCGCATAAGATTAATAAAGGCGAACCGGTAACACTTAATAAATACAGTAAAGACTTTTTGTTTGTCAAACGGAACAATCCCGATGCCATTATTGCGGCGATGTGTACACTGATTAAAGAAAAACTGCCGGATTATGTCCACGCGGACCGCAAAGACATACAGATACTGACACCGACGAGAAAATCCGCAGTCGGCGCACAGCGGTTAAACCGGATTATGCAGCAGTACTTAAATCCGCCGTCCGCAGACAAAATGGAAAAAGAAGTTGGGGATACCATTTACCGCGTGGGCGATAAGGTCATGCAGATAAAAAACAACTACCAGCTGGAGTGGGAGCGTAAGAGCCGCTACGGCGTTACCTATGACCGCGGCAATGGCATTTTTAATGGGGACACCGGTGTGATAGAAGACATCAACTTCTTTTCGGAACAGATGCTGGTGCGGTTTGAAGACGACCGTTTTGTATACTATGATTTTACACAGTTGGATGAACTGGAGCTGGCATATGCGATTACAATTCACAAATCGCAGGGCAGTGAATATCCGGCGGTGCTGATTCCGATGTTTCCGGGACCGCGTATGCTGATGAACCGCAATCTCTTATACACGGCAGTGACAAGGGCGAGGACCTGTGTCTGCATGGTAGGACTGGAAGACTGCTTTCATGAAATGGCGGCAAATGAATCGGAGCAGAAACGATATTCTTCACTGGACCTGCGGATTCAGGAAATGGATAATCTTTAAATCAAAGATTCTTCAGAAATGAATTCAGTTTGTGCATCATTTAGAATTGGAACGTTTGCGAAATAGAGGGGAAAATGAAACAGGGAAAAAACAAGCGGAATAACACGCAGAACTTAAAAGAATATATACAGCAGCTTGCACAGACCGGCATCAAAGAACTGACGGATATAGTGTTTCCGCCGGCGTGTCCGGTCTGCGGCGGGGTACTGGGGTTTGAAAAGGGCAGGCGAACACAAATCTGTCCGGATTGTGACAACAGACTTGAATATATCGGCGAACCGCGCTGCATGAAGTGCGGCAAACCGTTAAAAAAGACGGATACGCAGCAGTTTTGCTATGACTGCACGGTGAAACGGCATTTCTATGAACGCGGGGTGGCGGTATTTGCCTATACGGACGGCATAAAGCAGTCCATCTACCAATTTAAGTATCACGATAAAAGGGAGTATGCGGCGTTTTATGGCAGGCAGGCAGCACGGCAGTGCGGTGCGCTGATTCGGAAATGGGACATCAATCTTGTACTTCCGGTGCCGATGTATGCAGCTAAACAAAGAAAAAGAGGATACAATCAGGCGGAACTGATTGCACGTGAACTTTCTAAAAATCTAAATCTAATCTGTGCTTCGGAAATTCTGGTACGTATCAGAAAAACAACTCCAATGAAAGAATTAAATGACGAGGAAAGAAGAAAAAATGTAGAAAGGGCTTTTCTTGTAAAAGAAAATGTAGTAAAATATAAAAAAATTTTACTTGTTGATGATATTTATACAACAGGAGCAACGATAGACAGCTGCGCAAAAGTTTTATATGAAAAGGGCGCACAGAAAGTATATTTTTTATGTCTGTGTGCGGGGAAAGGATTTTAAGAAAATGCCGGGAACGGCAGAATGGGAGAATTGGTTATGGATGTTAGAAATTGTAGACAATGTGGGAAATTATATAATTATATAGGCGGCAGTTACCGTAATTTATGCCCGAGCTGTATTAAACAGCTGGAAGACAAGTTCGTGGAAATTAAGGAATATATCCGCGACAACAAAGTTGCAAGTATTTCAGAGATTTCAGATAAATTTGAAGTCAGCACCAAGCAGATTGAACAGTGGGTGCGTGAAGAACGTCTTTGCTTTGCGGATGATTCACCGATCGGATTGCAGTGTGAGTGCTGTGGTGCAACGATTAAGACAGGACGTTATTGCGATAAATGCAAAGGAACGATGGCAAACAAGCTGGATAATCTGTATAAGGCACCGGCAGCGGCACCAAGGACAGGCAGGGATCGTGACAATGCAAGAATGAGATTCCTTGATAAATAACAGATTCTATATTACAGAGCATAAAGAAAGAATTACTCAGGATATATACAGAATTCCGGGCGATTCTTTCTTTTTTTGTATTTAAAAATTGTAAAAACAGGTTAAGGAATATGCCGAAAGTACCGATAATATTTCTGAAACCATTTTAATGAGAATAGGAAAAGAGTTTAAACGGAAAGAGAGGCGGTCAGCAATGCGTGTAGAGGCATACAGTGCTGTGAACCGGATTTATCAGAGTGGGGCAGCTTCTTCTGCAAAGAAGGGAGGCAGTACTGCTTCATATAGTGATAAACTGGAAATTTCAAGAACAGCAAAGGATTATCAGACAGCAAAAGAGGCAGTAAGCCGGACATCGGAAGTAAGAGAAGACAAGGTTGCACAGATAAAAGCGGCAATGGAGGCAGGAACATATCGTGTGAGTGCGCAGGAAGTTGCCGGTAAGATGCTTGAGAATATTGCAACATTAACATTTTAAGGAGATTCTTTCATGGCAAGTTTAATTGATACACTTATTGATGTACTTGGACAGGAAGATGCAGAGTATAAAAAACTGCTGGAGTTATCCAATAACAAGACAAAGGCAATTGTCGGTGCGGATATTGAGCGGTTACAGGATATTCTGGTTCAGGAACAGGCACGTATTGATGCCATTAACAAACTGGAACAGCAGCGTATGGAAAATGTAGATGATATCTGCAATGTACTCAATTTAAGAAGAACAGACATTAAATTAGAAGATATTTTAGAAGTGCTAAAGAAGCAGCCTAAAGAGCATGATGCACTTGCGGCAGTTAATGCACAGCTTAAAAAGACATTAAATGAGTTGATGAAAATCAACGAGAATAATAAATTACTGACAAAAGAATCACTGGATATGGTTGAGTTTGAACTCAACATTGCAAAAAATGCAGTGCTTACGCCACAGACAGGAAACTACAGTAAAAACGCTTATGACGAGGAGAGAATCCAGACCGTCAGCGGCTTTGATGCAAGACAGTAATATTTAATTTTATACTTTATACAGGTTTTCCCACGGAGGGGAGGACGGCCGGCTTAAGGATAAGCAGATGAGGGCAGAAATGGAGAAACAATGGCAAACGGAATGGGAAGTCTGTATATTGGCGTTTCCGGCCTGCACAGCGCGCAGACAGCTTTAAATACAACAGCACATAACCTCGCCAACATTAATACAGAGGGGTATACAAGACAGCAGATTACGTTTGAAGATATGACGTATCTGACTGTTGGTACGAGAAGTAATACAATTGATAAATACGGACTCGGTGTTTCCGTCAGTGAAATCCGCAGAATCCGCGATACGTTTATCGACAGAGCGTATCGGACAGAGAACGGCAGACTGGGTTACTATGAAAGCAACTTAAAAGCCGTAGAAGAAGTAGAAGATCTTTTTGGTGAAATGCAGGGTGTTACCTATCAGGACTGCTTGAAAAATTTATATTCCGCAGTGAATGAATTAAGCAAGAATCCTGAAAGCACCGTTGCACGATCCTCTTTAATTCAGTATACATCAGCATTTGTAAACAGATCCAATAAAATCTATGAGAGTTTAAAAGACTATCAGACAACGCTGAATACCGAAGTACAGAATTCCGTAAACCGGATTAATGAACTGGGGCAGACCATTTTTGCATTAAACAAGCAGATTCAGGGAATTGAATCCGGTTCGGGCGAATATGCCAACGATTTACGTGACCAGCGTGATAATGCACTCGATGAACTTAGTGGATATATTAAGATGTCTTATTATGAAGAAGCAAACGGACGTGTCATCGTCACATGCGAAGGCATTCCGTTTGTCAATGAGAATAATGTGACAGAGATGTCTACAAGAACCATGGACAGTAATTCGCTGCTGATTCCAACCTGGCCTTCCTTTGAAAAGGATGTATTTGACATTACACAGCCGATTTCAAATGGCAGTAAAAATGATATGGGTTCATTAAAAGGTGCAATTATTGCGCGGGGAAGTGTCAATGTCAAGGCTTCCGATGTACCGGTAAAGCCGGATGAGAGTGATTATGACCTGACAACGTCAGAAGGACAGGCAGCATACGATGCAGCTTATGCCGCATATCAGGAAAAACAGGATTATTACAATACATACATTGAACCGTCTGCTATTTTAAGTGCGATGGCAGGGCTGGATAAGCTGGTTAACGGAATTGTGGAGTCTATTAATGATGTTTTATGCCCCGAAAAAGAGATTACGCTGGATGCACCGCTGACAGACGGTGAGGGCAATGAAATTGCCGCAGCGAAGTATATATATAACACATCAGCTAATGCAGTGCTGTATACAAGACACGGTCAGGCAGTACAGGGAACAGACAATGGCGATGGAACATACAGTTACACATCGGAGGAAGCCCTTTTTACAGATGAAACACTCACACAGAAAGAACAGGTAGATTCTTATGTATATTCTGTTTTGGACATGGATAAGACAGATTATGGTATGGACGATGATAAGACCATCGGTGAGGAACTGATTTCCCGTACGAATACCAAGCGTTATATCGTGACAACCGATGCGAACGGCGGTACAATCTATGTCAGAAACAATCTGGATGTCAAGGGCAACCAGTCTTACTACACCATCGGCAGCCTTGAGATGAACGAAGAAGTTACACAGAATGTCGGTAAGATTGCGCTGACAACAAAGCAGGGAAAAGAAGATTTTGACAAAGCACAGGAACTGGTGGATATGTGGGAGAACAAATTTGCTTCCTTAAATCCTGAAGTCTATGCAAAGTCAGATTTTAATACATATTATACAAATTTCATCAGTGAATATGCAACAATGGGCCGTGTGCTTGACAATTATGTGAGCAATCAGGAAACCATGGTAAACGGATATGATAACCAGCGTTTACAGTTGCAGGGTGTATCTTCTGATGAAGAGCTTGAAAAGATGATTAAGTTCCAGCAGGCATACAATGCGGCATCACGGTATATTAATGTTGTCAGCGATATGTTAGAAAGCTTAATCGTTTCACTTGGAAATGCATAAAATGAAGTTTAAACAGTTGTCTGCACCGGGGCGAAAGCAGATAATCATGGCAGCGGGTGCTGCCCGGTAATAAAAACGCCCGGAAATGAGGAAAATATGGCATCAACATTTTTTGGATTAACAATATCATACAGCGGTCTGCAGGCAGCATCCACATCGCTGAATGTTACAGGACATAACGTATCCAATATTAATACAAAGGGATATTCAAAACAGCAGGCATCAACAGAAGCAGCACAGGCATTACGTACGTTCTCAACATACGGTATGCTCGGTGCCGGAGTTAAGGTAACAGGTGTCAGCCAGCTGCGTGACAGCTATTACGATGAAAAATACCGTAACAATCAGGCGAATTACGGCGAATATGAAGCAAAAGAAAATTATATGGACCAGATTGAAGATTTCTTTGATGAATGGAATCTGAACGGTTACTGTAAGGAATATCAGAAGTTCTTTACATCGGTAGAAGAAGTTATTAAAGCACCGGGCGAGGCTTCGACAAAGAATCAGCTGATTAACAATGCAGCGAGCATGGCGCAGTATTTTAATACATTGTCTACGAATCTTAGAAAGATTCAGGAAGATGCAAATAACGAAATCAAGGATGCGGTAGAGCAGATTAATTCCTATGCACAAAACATTGCTTCTTTAAACAGACAGATTAATCAGATTGAAGCCAACTACGGCGATGCAAATGATTTAAGAGATAAGAGAAATGCGCTGATTGATGATCTGGCACAGATTGTCAATGTCAGCATCAATGAAGAAGACATCGGAAACGGTCTGACAGATTTCAGGGTATCCATTAACGGACAGACACTGGTTGCAGGATACGATTACAATAAGCTTTATACAGAAGCCAGAGCAGATAAGAGAAATGCTTCCGATGCCGCTTCTTTATATGATGTAAAGTGGGAGAGCGGACAAAACTTCAATCTTTACAGCCCGTCCCTTGGCGGACAGATGAAGGCACTGGTAGATATCCGTGACGGCTGTAATGGTGAGTTCGAACAGTACAAAGTGGATGAGAACGGCGATTACATTCTGGATTCAGACGGTAACAAAGTATTGGAATCTGTATTAAGAAATGAACAGAATACAGATTTTAAGGGGATTCCGTATTACCAGTCCCAGTTAAACCAGTTCATTTCCACATTGTCGGAAGCAGTCAATAACGTTTTAAAGAGTGGTCTGACATCAGACGGAACACAGCAGGGCATTTCATTGTTTGTAACACAGACAAACACAGATACGATGACGGCTTTAAACATTACAGTCAATCCAGAACTGATTAAAGATGCCGATAAGCTTGCAACAAGAAGTTCTGCGGCAACCGGACAGGCAGAAGCAGATATTATGGAGCAGTTAAGAAAGCTTCAGAGTGAAAAGATTTTCGATGGTGGTACAGGCGCATACTTCCTTGAAAGTATGGTCAGTGATATGTCCATTGATTCAAGCAATGCAACCAATATGTTAGACAATTACAACAACCTGCGCACAACCATTCAGAACCAGCGCTTATCAATCATGGGTGTTGATACCGATGAAGAAGCGATGGATATGATGAAATTCCAGCAGGCATATAACTTAAATTCAAAGATGATGTCTGTCATGAATGAAATTTATGACAAGCTGATTAATGGAACAGGCTTATAATTTGATGAATTGCAGGAATGATTCCGGATTGGAGAAGATATGAGAATTACAAATCAGATGATGATTAACAGCAGTATGGCAAATATCCAGGTAAATAAAAAACAGGTTAATACACTGGATACCCAGCTGTCTACACAAAAAAAGATTAATAAGCCGTCAGAAGACCCGATTATTGCCATTCGTGCGTTACGTCTTCGTGCCAGCTTAAATGAAGTAACACAGTATTTAAAGAAAAACATCCCGGATGCACAGCAGTGGCTTTCAACAACACAGGGCGCGCTGACACAGGGCGAATCTGTTATTAATAAGCTGTATGAATACTGCAATCAGGGTTCATCCGATTCTTATGCATCAGAACAGAGAAATACGATTGCAGAAAGCTTAAAGGCTTTAAAAAAGACTTTCTACGATGAAGGAAATGTAGATTACGCCGGACGTTACGTATTTACCGGTTATAAGACGGATACGACACTCACCTATCAGTCCGATGCACTGGCAGCTGAAGCAGATTATACAATTACACAGAAGTTTGGCAGAGATGATATTTCAAGCAAGACCGTCTATACCAATGCGTATAGCAATGCAGATATTTTAAATTTAAACGTATCCTATGATGCCGACGGAAATGCTGTGATGCCAAATGTGGAAAGTGTCTACAGACTGCGCCTTGGCTATTCAGATGTGAAAAACACCGGATATAGCTTAAGCTATAACAATACAGATATCAGCTTTGCCGCAGACGGCACAGCAACCGTTACAACATACCAGCTTGATGCAAATGGCAATAAGCAGCTTGATGCCGACGGCAACCCGATTACAACGACAACAACGGTCAATCCGGATGCCAACGGACAGTACAGCATTACAGATTCTACCGGTACTGCACTGACATTTACCAATACAACGGATAAAAACTACATTCCGGGCGATAATGAAATTGCCTTTAATGCAACAACAGGTGAAGTTCTGATGGGCGAAAATGTTTATAAGCAGGTCTACACCTCTGACAGCTTTTCATTTACGTATCAGAAGGATAACTTTATTAAGGATGATTTAAATCCAACCATGTACTATGACTGCGTGGATAATAAGACTGGAATTGTTTATGATAAAGTCAGGGAAGATGTAGAATATAATATCAACTACGCACAGAAAATCAAGATTAATACCGAAGCCAATGAGGCATTCGATATTAACCTTGGCAGAGATATTGATGACCTTGTGACATCCGTTCAGAATGTGCTCGACTTAGAAAGCCAGATTTCACAGGTAGAAAGCATGATGAAGCAGAGCCAGTACAGCGACGAGACTTCACAGAAGAAGTTAAATTCGATGCTGAGCGGTTTAAATAAGCAGAAAACACTGGCAGAAGATGAGATGACCAAGGCGTTTGAAAGCGGCATTTCACAGATGCAGGGCTATAAGCAGACGATTTCCCTTGCCAATGCAGATGTCGGTAACAGACTGACAAGACTGGAACTGACACAGGGAAGACTCACAGAACAGTTTACCAATGTCACAGAAAGCAAGTCTGCCAATGAAGATATTGATCTGGAAGATGTTGTTGTAAGCTATACATCAGCCCAGTTGGTATACAACGCATCTCTTCAGGCTGCAAGTAAAGTTGTACAGCAGACATTGTTAGATTTCTTAGGATAAAAATAGAAGCAAAATAAAAGACTGCTTGTGAGAATGTGCGCAGGCAGTCTTTATTAGAAAATGGAGATAGTGTGAAACATATGCTTGATAGCATATGTTTCACACGGCTATTTGTTTCTGAGCGAAAACAAATAGCCATTATGGCAGATGAGAAATCGCCTACGCGAATTTCTCATCGTCTCTTCGCAACAAGTCGCTCAGAAATGGAGTAAATATGCAGATTAATACAAAATGGTTTGGTACGGTGGAGATTGATGGTGCCAAAGTGATTACATTTGAAAAAGGGCTGATTGGGTTTGAAGACTGCAGCCGGTTTGCGATTGTATATGAAGCAGACGATAAGAAAGAAAAACCAATTATGTGGTTGCAGTCGTTAGATGAACAGGCACTGGCACTGCCGATTATTAAGCCGGAATATATTGTGGATGAATATGCACCGGATGTTGAAGATGAACTTGTTTATAAGCTGGGAAAAAATGTAAAAAGTGATGATCTGATGATATTTGTTACGATGACAGTACCGTCTGATCTTACAAAGATGACCTGCAATTTAAAAGCGCCGATTATTATTAATACGGCGACGATGAAAGCAGTTCAGGCAGTTGCAGCCAATGAAGACTATGTTGTTCGCTTTCCGGTTTATAATCTTTTAAAAGAAAGAAAAGAAAAGGCGGGTGAGTAGAAATGCTGGCGTTATCGCGGAAAAAAGACGAAGCAATCATTATTAATGATAATATTGAAGTGAAAATTCTTGAAATTAAGGGCGACCAGATTAAAATTGGTATTTCTGCACCAAAGTCCGTTCCAATCTACCGGAAAGAAGTCTTTACACAGATACAGGAAGCTAATAAAGAGGCTTCTCAGTCTGTAGATATGGAAAAATTAAAGAAGTTATTCTAAAGATTCAGGTCCAAAAAACCGATAATACTAATAAGAAATGAGATAAACTGCGGTTATAGTGCAGTTTAAAAACGGCGAAAAAGGATATTCGCCGGGGAACAAGGAAACAAAGTATGCGTTATCACACGGAGGTGGATAAAAGTGGGATTAGAATCAATTAACAAAGCATCGGCAGCAGCACAGAGTGTGCAGACGACAGCGCCCGTAACGGCAAATGTCCAGGCAGCAGGCAGCAGCGCACAGACAGCAGATTATACAGCGGCACAGGCAGTACAGCTTTCGTTTGGACAGGACAGTGCATCTCCTGAAAGTCAGGAAAGCAAAGCAACCCTTGCAGATGTCAAAGACATCAGCAAAGTCTTAAACAGCAATACGGTTGCGGAGTTTGGTGTGTATGAGCCGATGAACCGGATCACCATTAAGATTAAAGACAAGGAAACAGGAGAAGTATTAAAAGAGATTCCTTCTGAGAAAATGCTTAAAATGTTTACAAAGGCCTGTGAACTGGCAGGGCTTCTTGTCGATGAAAAAATGTAATGAATATAAGTACAGATGTACTTTACTTTAGAAAGGGGTAGATGATATGCCAATTCGTTTATCAGGTATGCAGTCCGGTCTGGATACAGAAGCTTTAGTATCTGCACTGGTTATGGGTTACCGTACTAAAAAAGAAGATTATGAAAAAGCACAGACAAAGCTTTCCTGGAAGCAGGATAAGTGGAAGAGTATCAATACAAAGATTACAAACTTCTATTCAGGAACACTTGCAAGTAATAAGCTGACATCTGCTTATAATTTAAAGAAAGCAACGATTAACAATTCATCTTATGCAACCGTATCCGCTTCTACATCTGCGGTCAGCGGCACACAGAGTTTAAAGGTGACAAAGCTTGCTTCCACCGGATATCTGACAGGTGGAAAGATTAGTGGAAGCGGCAGTACGAAGCTGACAGGCAGCAGTAAACTCAGTGAAGTAGATGGAATGGGTTCAAAGGCTGATGGTGCAGCAATTTCTGTGACAGCCAATGGAACAACCTCAACAATTACATTGTCTTCCGATATGACAATCAATGAATTTGTTGTAAAATTAAAGAACGCGGGACTGACAGCAAGCTTTGATGAGAATAATCAGCGGTTCTTTATCAGTTCAAAATCTTCTGGTGCAGATAATGATTTCTCAATGACGGCGGCCAACAGCAATGGTAAGAATGCTCTGGGGGCATTAAAGCTTCAGGCAACTACAGCTGATACAGTTGCAAAGGATATTGCAAAATATCAGACCATTGCAGGTACGGATAAGAATACTTATATTACTGATACAGCAAAAAGCAATTATGATGCCACAATCAGTCAGTACAATACGGCAATTGAAAAGTTAAAGACATCGAATACTGAACTGGAAGAAAAGAATAAAAAGCTTGAGTATCAAAAACAGTATATTGAGAACTTCATTAAAGATGCTAATTATACAGATGATGATGGCGATGGAAAGTATAATCCGACAACAGTGGATGCGGCAAAGAGCAACTTGTCAGATGCCATCTCAAAGTTAGAAGCAAAAAAAACAGCCGGAACGATTACAGAGGATGAAAAACTGGAGCTTGAGGCAGCTAAGACAGTATCTGAAACTGTAAGTAAGGATACACTTGTATTAACGAGAACAGCGTCAACAGATGATGATGGCAATGTGACATATACAAGTGATATTGATGCAATGCTTACCAGTGCGACAAAATCAATAGCTTCAAATAAGGAAACGATTGACTCAAATAATAAATCCATTGCGGAGTATTATACAAAGGCGGGCGTAGACAGCACCAATGCAGCACAGGTAGACAGCACCAACGGAAAGATTCTGTTAAGCTACAGTGATGCAATCACAGGCAACAATTCACTGGCAACAGGCTATCAGGCAGCAGCTACCACGCAGTATGAGTATGCTGTGAGCATGGTAGAAGCCTACAATGCATATACAGCAGGTACAGCTACAGATTCTCAGAAAGAATTGCTCGGACTGTCCACCTCGTCATCAACAGATACAACATCAGCAGTCCGTATTGCCGGAAGCAATGCACAGATTGAGCTTAATGGTGCAGTATTTGAAAATACGACCAATAACTTCTCAATCAATGGTTTAACGATTCAGGCAACTGCACTGACAGGCAACGAAGCGGTAACGATTACGACAGATACAGATGTCGATGGTATTTATGATACGATTAAAGATATGCTCTCAGAGTATAATGAACTGATTAAGACGTTAGATACTGCTTATAATGCGGAAAGTGCAAAGGGCTATGAGCCATTGACAGATGATGAAAAAGAGTCCATGTCTGATGATGAGGTCGAAAAGTGGGAAACAAAGATTAAGGATTCACTGCTTCGCCGTGACGGTACATTGGACAGCGTTATTTCATCCATGAAGAATACAATGCTTGCGGGAATCACAATTGATGGTAAAACATATAATTTATCAACATTTGGTATTTCTACGGGCAGCTATTTCTCCAGTGGAACGAATGAAAAGGGTGTTTATCACATTGACGGTGATGAAGACGATTCAACATCAAAGGGAAATGAAGATAAATTAAAAGCAGCCATTGCCAATGATTCGGATACAGTCATTAAATTCTTTTCACAGCTGGCAAATAATCTGTACAGCACACTGAACAAAAAGCTGGGTACATCAAACAGCATGAGCAGCTATATGTCCATTTACAATGACAAGGAGATGGCAACGCAGTATTCAGAATATAAGACGAAGATTTCTGACCAGGAAACAAAGATTTCAACATGGGAAGATTATTATTATAAGAAGTTCTCAAGAATGGAATCAGCACTGGCTTCATTAAATTCACAGGCATCTTCTATTTCTGGATTATTTGGCTGATAAATACAGCATGCAGGAGGAAAAATCGTGGCAGTAAATAATGCATATGCACAATACAATAACAATAAAGTCCTTACCGCATCTCCGGCAGAACTGACATTGCTCCTTTATGAAGGGGCAATCAAGTTCTGCAACATTGCGATGGTGGGACTGGAAGAAAATAATATTCAGAAGACACATGATAACATCAAAAAGGCTCAGGCGATTATTGAGGAATTACAGTCCACGCTGAATCATTCTTATAAGGTGGCTGAGGACTTTGATAACGTATATCATTATATTTATGGTCTGCTTACAGATGCCAATATCCATAAGGATAAAGATACGTTAGAGAAGGCTTTAAATGAAATCCGTGGTATGCGGGATACATGGAAACAGGTCATGAAAAGCGCAAAAAGTGTGTAACTCATTGAATGTGGAAGTATGTACACGAAAAATGAGGAGCAGATATGGATACAGAAAATTATCTTCAGATTATGATTGACAGTCTGGTTCAAAAAGAAGAATTGCTAAAGCAGATTGTAGATTATAATGAAAAGCAGCAGACAATTATTACGGCGGCAGAATTTGATGATCAGGCTTTTGAGCAGAATTTAAGCGATAAAGGCGAACTGGTAGAAAAAATTCTTAAGCTGGATGAGGGTTTTAATTCCGTCTTTAACCGTGTAAAAGACGAAGTACAGCACAATAAAGCAAAGTTTAAGCAGCCATTACAGCGGTTAAAAGAACTGGTGTCGGCGGTTACGGACTTGGGTGTCCGGATACAGGCACAGGAGCTGCGGAATAAACAGCTGGTCGAAAAGCGGTTTGCGCAGATGCGCAAGGAATTAAGTAATGCCAAGCGTACAACCAGCAAGGCGAATGCGTATTATAAGAATGCCAACAAGCTGAATAATTACGAATCGCATTTTTTAGACCAAAAAAAATAAAAAAAGTTTATATCCGGGCTAAAGTATTCTAAAATACACCCGATATAATAAATGTAAGTAATCAAGAAGATTACTAAAAAATAATAACGGCGGCATGGAAGCCGCTACATATTCAAGGAGGAAGAATATTATGGTAGTACAGCACAATTTGACAGCCATGAACACTAACAGACAGTTAGGTATCACAACAAACGGACTTCAGAAGTCTACAGAAAAGTTATCATCAGGTTATAAGATTAACCGTGCAGCAGATGATGCAGCAGGTCTTGCTATTTCTGAAAAGATGAGAAATCAGATTAGAGGTCTTAATAAGGCATCTGACAATGCGCAGGATGGTATCTCTTTAGTACAGACAGCTGAAGGTGCTTTAAATGAAGTACATTCTATGCTTCAGAGAATGAGCGAACTTGCAGTTCAGTCTGCTAATGGAACAAACCAGACAACAGATAGACAAGCTATTGATTTGGAAGTTCAGCAGTTAAAATCTGAAATTACTAGAGTTTCTACAACCACTCAGTTCAATAAGATGAATATTCTTGATGGTACTCAGTTCGGTAACGGCAAGCAGTTACAGGTTGGTGCTAATGCTAAGCAGGTAATCACAGTTAAGATTACATCTCTTACAACAGTTATTTCTGATGCAACAGCTGTTGATGTTAAGACAGCAGATACAGCACAGACAGCTATTTCAAACATCCAGAAGGCTATTACAAAGTTATCAACACAGCGTTCTACATTAGGTGCTGTTCAGAACAGATTAGAGCACACAGTAGCTAACCTTGATAACATTAGCGAAAATACACAGGCTTCTGAATCACGTATTAGAGATACTGACATGGCTGAAGAGATGGTTTCTTACTCAAAGAACAATATTTTACAGCAGGCTGGCCAGTCTATGCTTGCACAGGCAAATCAGGCAAATCAGGGTGTTCTTTCATTACTTCAGTAATCGTAAGTACTATTGTAAAAAAGAGAGTCAGTTTCGACTGGCTCTTTTTTTTGTCCAAACAACAGGTAGGAGAGAGTAGATGAATTCTAATAATTGTAAAATATTAAAAGAGCAATTGATAAATTTGTACTGTAATGCAGAGGGGGCAATTTCTCGTTTTATAGAATTTGTACCACAATTGCAGCATATAATTGATGAAATTATAGAAAATATACCGGAGGAGCTGGAAAATATTCAAAAATATGCAGGCGATTTGGAAAATGCGGTTTCAGCAGGGGATATTTTAAGATGTGCAGATGATGTATACTGTATTTATGAAACATATTTGAGAACTTCAAACGTACAAAACTGTGAAATTGAAAGTAGTCAGGGACAGTTAGAAAATGTAGATGAACAGGTACAGATAGAAAATTATTATGAAAAAAATATTAGTGCAATGGAAAATGCCAAAATGAATATTTATAATCATGTAATAGAAGAGTGTAGCAATTTATCAGAGAAAGATAGTAAAGATATTGTAATAGATAAAAATGGAAATATAGGAGTTTATAGAGAAGAAGTATTGTGGCGTTTAAATAGTTATAAGAATCGGTATGAAGTGTCAGAGTTTGTATGTGATTATTTTGAAAAAAAAGGGTATATTAGTCAATTATATATATTAGGAATAGCAAATATGGATTATATTAATGCAATATTAAAAGTAATACCACAAGATACGGTAGTATATATATACGAGCCGAATAGTAATATTTTTAATAAAAATTTACACTATAGAGATATGTCCAAAATTTTCACAAGAAAATATACGTTTTTGTTTGTTGAAGGAATTAATGATAGATTGATGACCTCATACGTTGATAGTTTTGCAAATAGTGTTCAAACTGAATATTTGTATACGTTTGTTTCACCGAATTATAATGCATTATATTTAGAGCTGTTAAAAAAAACAGTAAGTCAGTGCAGCGAGGCAATGAATATAGCTATTATGACTGAAAATACAATTGTAGATCGAGCGGATAAAATAAATTACGCAAGAATTATGAATTTGAGAATTTTGCCGGAAACAATATTATTATCGGAATTTAAAAATGTTTGTCGACGGGAAATAGCTGTAGAACATGTTCCGGCGATTATTGTAGCGGCGGGACCATCATTGGATTATAATATTAGATATTTGAAACAAGCAGAAGGCAAAGCTTTTATAATAGCAGTTGATTCAGCAATCAGGATGCTTGATCAATATAATATTAAACCAAATATATATATAACATTAGATCCTATAAAACCAGATGTGTTATTTCATAATGAAACAGCAGAAAAAACTCCGCTATTATATTGTGAACATAGCAAATACGAAAGCATATGTAAGCTTAAGGGGAAAAAAATATTTTGTAATATTGATAATTTTGCTAATTCGGTATTAAAAGAACTGGGGAAAGAAGAAGAATTGATGAGTGCAGGAGGAAGTGTTTCTAATACTGCATATGCAGTTGCACAATATATTGGATTTAAAAATGTTATTGTGATAGGTCTGGATTTAGCATTTCAAGAAGAACGGAAACATGCTTCCGTAGTGTATGACGAAAAAAAAGTGAATCAAGAAGAATACGAAGATTATACATATGTAATGGGAAATAACGGAAAACAGCTTCTTACATACAAGAATTTTAAAGCATATAAGGAATGGTTTGAACACAGAATTAAGAAGGATTGCCTTAATTTTATTAATGCAACAGAAGGTGGGGCGTTAATAGAAGGAAGTATCTGTATGACATTAGAAGATGCTATTAATAAGTATTGTAAAACACAAATTAGTATAGAAAATGTGATAAATCAATGCCAATTAGCATTTAATCAAAGTCAAAAAGAAGCATATAAAAAATTAATAGTTCAATTGCAAAAAGATAGTGAAGAGATGGGGAAAAAGTACCAGGAATGCTTAAAACTTTATGAGAATATATCGAATTCTAAGGATATAACACTGATAAAGAAAAATATGCATCAGATCAATCAAATAGATGAATTTTTAAAGAAGTTTATTGTAAATACAATAATTAGGGATTATGCGGCAGCAAAATCAGATAGTGCTTTAAAAAAAATGTATGCAAATAGTAAACAGCAAAAAGATCAGTGGATAGAGGTTTGGGATAATATTCAGAGCGGAATTGTTGTTACAAAAGCTTTAATAGAAGGGGCGGAGATGGCAGTTAAGAATTTTGAAGAATGTTTGAAAGAAATATAAAGGTAACGGGTATATATGATAAAAAATATGCCTGTTGATAACGATTATTTTATTTTCAGAATACTGAGTGTTATTATCTTAAGGGAATACTTGAACACTTCATTAAAGAATACTGCGGTCATAGCCGATATATTACGTAAAAGCTGTATGATGCAGCGATACGATGCAGGGAGGCAGACAGATGTTAAATAACAAGACAATTCTTATTACAGGTGGTACAGGTTCTTTTGGTAATGCATTTACAGAGTATGTGTTAGAGCATTATGATCCGAAAAAGATTATCATATATTCCCGTGATGAATACAAACAGTTTATAATGTCAAACAGATTGAAAAAATATAGTTCAAAGCTGAGATTCTTTATTGGTGATGTGCGTGATAAAGAACGGTTATACAGAGCATTTGACGGTGTGGATTATGTGGTTCATGCAGCAGCATTAAAGCAGGTACCGGCATGTGAGTATAATCCGATGGAAGCAGTGAAGACCAATATTGATGGCGCAATGAATATTGTCGATGCGGCACTTGATTGTGGTGTAAAGAGAGTGGTTGCATTATCTACGGATAAAGCGGTAAATCCGATTAATCTTTACGGTGGCACAAAGCTCGTATCGGATAAATTATTTATTGCAGCCAATGCTTATGCTGGAAGCAAAGATGTGTGTTTCTCTATTGTTCGTTATGGTAATGTGGCAGGAAGCAGAGGGTCAGTTATTCCGTTTTTTAGAAATATTGTAAGCAATGGTGGAACGGAACTACCGATTACAGATTATCGTATGACAAGATTCTGGATTAGTCTTGAGGAAGGTGTGCAGTTAGTTATTAAGGCATTAAGTGAAGCAAAGGGGGGAGAAACTTTTATTTCAAAGATTCCTTCTTTTAAAATCACAGATTTGGCACAGGCAATTTTACCGGGGTGTAAGATGCCGAAGGTGGGAATCCGTGAAGGTGAAAAGCTTCATGAGGTTATGGTAACGAGAGAAGATTCCATGAATACTTATGAATATGAGAAACACTTTATTGTATATCCACACATGGACTGGTGGAATGAATCAAAAATTCAGCCGGGTGGTAAAAAGATTGAACAAGGGTTTGAATATAGTTCAGGAACTAATACAGAGTGGCTGTCCGTAGAAGATATAACAGAACGATTAAAGCTGGTAACTGAGCACTAACAGATGAAATAGGCAACAGAATTGTATTTATATTAAGAAAGCAAAATATAAGATTGAGGAAGTGTGCATATGTTTATACCGTATGGAAGACAGAGTATTAATGAACAGGATATAGAGGCTGTCGTAAATGTCTTGAAATCAGATTATTTAACGACAGGTCCTAAAATTGCAGAGTTTGAACGAAAAGTTGCGGATTATACAGGAGCAAAGTATGCAGTAGCAATTGCCAATGGAACAGCAGCACTTCATGCAGCCTGTTATGCGGCAGGAATTGGTGAAGGTGATGAAGTTATTACAACGCCGATTACATTTGCGGCATCATCTAATTGTGTATTGTATTGCGGAGGAACACCGGTTTTTGCGGATATTAATCCGGAAACATATAATATTTCTTCAGTGGATATTGAACGGAAAATAACATCGAAGACGAAAGCTATTATTGCAGTTCATTTCACAGGACAGCCATGTGAAATGGATCAGATTCATGAGATTGCAGACAAGCATAATCTGATTGTTATTGAGGACGGTGCACACGCCCTGGGTGCAGTATACAAGGGAAAACGTGTCGGCACTTTATCAGATATGACGACTTTCAGCTTCCATCCGGTAAAACATATAACAACGGGTGAAGGCGGTATGATTCTGACAGATAATCCGAAGCTGTATGAGCGGTTAAAGTTATTTCGTACACACGGAATTACAAGAGAAGAAAATCTGCTTACAAAAAATGACGGACCGTGGTATTATGAACAACGGGATTTGGGATTTAATTACCGGATTACAGATATTCAGTGTGCACTTGGCACCTCACAGATGGACAGACTTCCGGGATTCTTAGAAAAACGCAAAAAGATTGCTGAACAGTATAATGAAGCGTTTGCCGGGAATAATCAGATACAGCTTCCATATCAGAAAGAAGGCTGTGACAATGCATGGCATCTGTATGTAATACGTGTAAAGAATGGAAATAGAAAAGAAGTCTTTGAAAAACTGAGAGCGGCTGGAATTGGTGTTAATGTACATTATATTCCGGTATATCAGCACCCGTATTACAGATCACATGGATATGCACAAGTGGTTTGCCCGAATGCAGAGGAATATTATAAAGAATGTATCAGTCTTCCGATGTATCCGGATTTAAAGGAAGAAGAACAGGAATATGTGATAAAGAAGGTACTTGAATATGTCAGATAAAGCGATTGCCATTATTACAGCCAGAGGTGGAAGTAAAAGAATTCCGGGTAAAAATATCCGGGAATTTTGTGGAAAACCCATTATTGCTTATTCTATAGAAGCAGCATTGTCAAGTGGAATATTTTCTGAAGTAATGGTATCAACTGACAGTGGAAAAATAGCGGATATAGCGGAAAAGTATGGTGCCTCTGTACCGTTTATGAGAAGTGAAAAAACATCAGACGATTATGCAACGACAGCAGATGTTTTATTAGAGGTAATACATAAGTACAAAGAGCTGGGTAAAGAATTTGATTATATGTGTTGTATATATCCGACAGCGCCATTTGTTACAGTGCAAAAGCTGAAATGCGGTATGAAAATTATGAAAAAAGAGCATCCGATTGCAGTTATGCCGGTTGTTGCATTTTCATATCCGCCACAGAGGGCTTTTATAAAAAATGAAAACGAGGAATTAGAGTATAAATATGTAGAGTATCTGCGTTCAAGATCACAGGATTTAGAAAAACAATATCATGATGCGGGACAATTTTATATTTATGATATAGACAGATATTGTGCAATTAACGGAAGTGTATCTGAGGGAATCAGGCCATTAATTGTATCTGATTTAGAAGTACAGGATATTGACAATGAGGAAGATTGGAAAATAGCAGAATTAAAATATCAGTTAATGAAAGAGAGCAGGTAATGGAAAAGAAAGTCGGAATGGTAATAGGCGCCAGTCAGGATGCGGTTCATACAATAAAAAAAGCACAGCAACAGGGAATTTATGTAGTTGCATTGGATGGAAATCCGCACGCAGGAGGTCTTGATTATGCTGATGAAGGCAGAGTTGTAGATATTACCGATATGCAAAAGGTATGTCAGGAAGTAGAACGGATAAAGCCTGATTTTATATTGCCGGTTCCGATTGGAAGATATCTGATTACAATGGGCTATGTAAATGAAAAATACAAGCTTCAAGGGGCTATGTATGAAGCAACAAAGTATAGTACTGATAAATATTTGTTTCATTATAAATTAAATGAATATGGACTGAGAAGTACATATGAATATATTGTAAATAAACAGCAAGGTGTCAAAAATTTAGAACTTTTCTATCCGGCAATTATGAAGCCAAGATTTGGTTCTGGAAGCCGGGATATTTTTTATATTGAAAATGAGGAACAATTACAAAGTGCATATTGTACGATTGCTGGCAAAAACGAGGATTTTATTTTAGAACGTTTTGTTGAGGGGGTAGAATATGGTGTAGATGGTGCAGTGATAGATGGGAAATTGTATATTACGCTGCTTCGGAAGAAGAATATGACACCGTTACCGCAAAGGCAGGCAATAGCA
Organism: Lachnospira intestinalis; assembly: GCF_040095895.1. Classification (NCBI taxonomy): domain Bacteria; kingdom Bacillati; phylum Bacillota; class Clostridia; order Lachnospirales; family Lachnospiraceae; genus Lachnospira; species Lachnospira intestinalis. Next base: position 175,369 of record NZ_JBBMFS010000003.1, on the reverse strand, counting down.
TACACGGCAGTATCAAGAAATACTGAGAATGAACATTTATTTTATAGAATTGAAAAATATTTAAAAAGTACAACAGATGCATTAGAATATAATAATTGTCATTTTCAAGTGGATTTAATTGTAAATGAAAATGAACTGTTTGCAGTAGAAATGGCGCCAAGACCAACAGGACATAGTGTACATGATATATTTGTTCCAATGGTTACAGGACTTGATTTAGCAGAAGAATATATTAAGTTTTTAATGGGCAGGGAATATACTTTTGAAGCCCAAAATATCAGATGCTTACGGATATGTTATTTTTATTTTGAGCCGGGTGTATTAAAAAAGATTCCGGAACTGCAGGATTTGAAGGAAAATGCTGACATTGTGATGTGGAAGTGTAATTTAAAAGAAAAAGATACATTGGAAAAAGTAATAAATGGACATACTATTATGGGAAGGGGCTTTTTTATCATACAGGGGAAGAACGAGCAGGAGTTGGAGGAACAGAATCAATGGATTTTGTCGAAGTTTAAGATAGAAAATGGTAGATAAAAAGTAGGAGAAGGTCAATGAAGCTATATGAAAAAATAAAAAATGGAGTGTATATTATTGCTGAAATGTCAGCAAATCATGCCGGAAAAATTGAAAATGCTTTTCGCATTATTGAAGAAGCAGCTAAAGCAGGGGCGGATTGTGTAAAAATACAAACATATACAGCAGATACACTGACAATTAACTGTACAGACGAGCCTTATATGATTAAAGGTGGTTTATGGGATGGATATAATTATTATAAATTATATCAGGAAGCGTATACACCGTGGGAGTGGCAGAAGGCATTGAAAGAAAAATGTGAAGAAGTCGGAGTGGATTTTCTATCAACACCTTTTGATAAAAGTGCAGTTGATTTTCTGGAAAATTTGGGCGTTGAATTTTATAAGATAGCTTCATTTGAACTCGTAGATATTCCGTTAATTGAATATGTGGCATCAAAAGGAAAGCCAATTGTAATGTCCTGCGGAATGGGGAGTATTGAAGAAATAGAAGAAGCATTAGCAGCGTGTAAAAGACAGCATAATGAAAATGTTATATTACTTAAATGCTGTAGTCAGTATCCGGCACAGTTTGAGGATATGAATGTTTCAGTTATTCCTGATATGCAGAAACGTTTTAAAAAACCAATTGGTTTATCGGATCACTCGTTTGGTTCGTTGGCACCGGTAGTAGCAGTGTCAATGGGAGCAAAAGTCATTGAAAAGCACGTATGTTTAAGCCGTTATATTGAAAATCCAGATTCGGGTTTCTCAATGGAGATGAGTGAATTTGCACAAATGGTACAGAATGTTAGAAATGCAGTTACGCTTATGGGGAAACCGACATATGAACTGACAGAGCATGAAAAAAACGGACTTGCAGTAAGAAGGTCTTTAGTTGCGGTTCAGCCAATCGCACAAGGGGAAGCATTTACAGAGGAAAATGTGAGAAGTATTCGTCCGGCTATTGGGATAAAGCCGAAGTATTATAATGCATTGTTACAGAAAAATGCTAAAAAATCATATCGATTTGGTGAACCGATTCAAATGGAGGAATTATTGTGATTGGTTTTCGCGTAGATGCAAATGAGAAAATTGCTACCGGGCATCTGATGAGATGTATTGCGATTGCAGCAGCTTGCCAAAAAAAAGGAAAGCAGTGTCTGTTTTTGCTGGCAGAGGGAAAGGAAACGCAGCGTCTGGCAGACAGGGGATTACCTTATCGTGTAATGGGAACAGAATGGAATGACATGGAATCAGAAAAAGAGCAATTAGCGCAGATTCTTGATGAGCAGAGATTTGAATATATGGTGGTTGATTCGTATCAGGCAACAATACCCTATTTGAAATGGCTTAACAGCAGGGTGCCGGTTCTTTATATTGATGATTTGGCACGGGAAATATATCCTGTAACAGCAGTTTTGCACTACAGCCAATGGAAGGACGATCAGTCATATTTTAATCAATATCAAAACATACCGGTTAAAGTGTTAGCGGGAATGGAATATACACCATTGCGAGAAGAATTTGCCCAAAGATATTATGAAAAACGCGAAAAAAGAATACTGATTACAACAGGAGGCACAGACCCGTTTAATATTACATATAAATTATTGAGTATCTGCCTTTGTGATGAGGTATTTGCATCATATTCCTATGATGTTATTGTGGGAAGCATGAATGTATATGAAGCCCAGCTAAAAGAAATGGAACACCAATATCCGCCAATTAAGATACATAAAAACATAACCAATATGAGTGATTATATGCGAGGTTGTGAAATGGCAGTATCGGCGGGAGGAACGACACTTTTTGAATTGTGTGCATGTGGAATTCCAACGGTGTGTTTTTCGTTTGCAGAAAATCAGATGAAATTTTCAAAAGAAATCGGAGAACATGAAATAATGTTTTATGCTGGAGATGCCCGTTACAATGATAAAATAGAAATTGACATTTGCCAGTGTCTGCATAGATTTTTAGAGAATAAAAAGTTAGAAGCAGAATATGCCAGACGTATGTTAGAACTGGTAGATGGAAAAGGGTGTGAACGGATTGTCGAGGTTTTGTGTTCCAAATAATGAAATAAAAGTATGATAAAATATAGAAGAAGGTATTATGAACGTACTTATTTTTGAATATAAAAATATAGGTATAGAAGATATTTGCGAAGCATTAAAAAATTTAGGACATTCATTTAAGTGTATTACGCATAAGGCAATTGGTGATTCCTTTAATAAAGAATTTGATGATTTGTTTGATAAAGAAATTGAATTGGCAAAGTATGATTGTGTGTTTACATTTAATTATCTGCCAATTATATCAAATTGCTGCAATCGTCATCATATACCATATATTTCACACGTATATGATAGCCCGTTAGTGGCTTTATATTCTTATACAATTATCAATCCATGCAATTATGTGTTTTTGTTTGATAAATCGGTTTATCTGGAATTTAAGAAGGAAAATATTAATACAGTATATTATATGCCACTTGCAGTGAATGTTTTCCGTTTAGATTCGATGATGAAGGATATAGGGACGGAAGAAAAGAAATTTTATTCATCAGATGTTTCGTTTGTTGGTTCTATGTACAATGAAAAGCACAATTTTTACGAACGTATGAAAAATATTTCGCCTTATACTAAAGGGTATCTTGAAGGCATAATGCAGGCTCAGAGTCAGGTCTATGGAGATTATTTTATAGAACAGCTGTTAAAGCCGGATATTTTAGCTGATATGAAAAAATCGCTGCCGTTTCAATCAAGTAGAAATGGAGTTGAAACAGAAGAATGGTTGTTTGCTTATTATGTCATAGCTCGAAAAATGGCAAATATGGAAAGAACTTCTATTCTAAAACAGGTATCAGAATCTTTTCAAACGAAGCTTTTTACGAGAAATCAGACACCGGAATTGCCAGATATACAGAATATGGGTCCGGTCGATTATTATAATATGATGCCGTATGTATTTAGGTTATCATCTATTAATCTGAATATATCATTAAGAAGTATAAAAACGGGTATACCACTTCGATGTTTAGATATAATGGGGGCAGGAGGTTTTTTGTTGTCGAATTATCAGGCAGATTTTTATGAACATTTTATACCGAGAGAGGATTTAATATTATATGAATCAGTAGATGATTTATTAAAAAAGTGCGCATATTATTTAAGACACGAGTCGGAAAGAAAGCAAATTGCCATTAATGGTTACAATAAAGTAAAAGAATATCATACATATGAAGTTCGATTACAGCAGATGTTTGATATTGTGTTTAGTAGAATATAGAGCGAAAAGATTAGAATTGAGGACTTTAAATGTGAAGAAAGAATTAAAACAGGAAATAGAACAAAATTTTAATAATAATGAAATAAAAAAAGTGATTTTGATATTACAGCAATATAAACAAAAATGTCCTAACGACAGAGATTTATGGTTTTATGAATGTATTCTCGCACTGACAGTTGGAGAATTGGAAAAAGCACAGAAAATAGCAGACAAATGTGTACATAAATTTCCAACCAGTTATGAGGCATATTATTATCAGGCATGTGTGTATCAGGCGAGAAAAATGGTGGTTGAGGCATTAAGAAGTTATCATATAGCATATGGCTTGAATACATATACAGATTATGCAAATAATAGTGTAATGGAAGATATAAAGATGCAAATTGAAAATCTAGAGGATCAGTTTGAAAAGTTATCTGATGAATATGTTGCTGAAAATAAAGCTGCAAATATTATTAAGATGTTATCTTTTTTGAACCGCAAGGATACATTATGGGGAAAAGATGAAAAGATTGCAAGGTCTACTATCAATCATTCTGTAGGTAAAGAATACTGGGTTACAGACGATGATTTAAGGTATATTGGAATATACAGGGCACCATTACCACAATTTATAGGTACAGATAACCTGAGTTTGCCAAGAACCAAGGCAGAATTTCTGAAGTTTAAGAAAAAGGGAAACTACAATTATGTAAAAGGCTCAACGGATGAATATTTGCTTCCGGTAGCAAGTGCTGAAGCTAATAATATCCATACATTTAAGTCGGAGGATAAAGAATATAAAGTTACGCAGCTTTTTCCACAACATTTTAACTACTACAGAGTAAAAAATGGTATACAGATTGAATCAATGAAACAGGCATATTATGGTTATCCGATTCCATTGGAACACAAGCAGGGAAGGCGGAAGCTTGTTTTGAGCTTTTTTGTAGACGGACTGGCACAGGAAGTTATTAATGGTGATGATTTTGAAAAGCTGATGCCAAATACCTATAAATTTTTCAGCAAAGGAACAATCTGCACACAGGCACATAGCTGTTCCGAGTGGACATATCCAAGTCTTGCAACTTGCGTGAGTGGTTTGGATACATTGCATCATATGATGTTTCATGACAAACTGGACGGTGAACTGCCGAAAAACAGTCCAACTTTAATTGAGTACTTTAAGGGAAAAGGATATTATACAAGCAAGATGGATGGTGAATGGAGAAGTATACCATCTTACGGATATGCAAGGGGATTGGATCAATATGTGTATCAGCATCAGTCTATGGGGGCTAGAGCTGAACAGGAAATTATGGATGTTATTGAGCATTTAGAAACATTTAAGGAAACAGATCAATATCTTTGGATGGCAGTAGGTGACCTGCATGATGTAGCGGACGGGCTGGATTTATCAGATGCCGTACAGAAAAATCTTACACTGGAAGAACGGGAACTTGACGAATTGGGTGTGACGTCAGTGAAGCAGAATTATAGTGCAAAAAAGACGGCAATGTATAAAAAAACAATTCAGTATTTTGATATGCTGTTTGGTTTTCTTTATACTTATATTGAAAACAATTATACAGATGATGAAATTTTAATCAGTTTATTTGCTGATCATGGACAGGGATATCTGATACCAACAGGTAAACCGTTTCTTTCTAAGGAAAGAACAAAGGTCGCATTTATGTTCAGAGGTGCAAATGTAAAACAGCAGGTAACAGATGAGATTATATCAACAGCGGATTATCTCCCAATTATGTGCAGGCTTGCAGATATTCAATATGATGCAGCCAGCATTGATGGTAAATTGCCGAAGACATTTGGCGGTTTGGAAGAAAGAGAGTATACGATTACAGAATCTCTGCATCCAAAAGATAGATATTATGCAGTTGCAAATGCCAGGGATTATGAAATTTACTTTGAAAATTCTGAAAAGACAGATGAGGAAGGCCGGTTCTTACTTGGAGATTATAAAGTATTTGGATTTTATAAGGATGCAGAAAATACACCGATTACAGATGCAGAGCTTTTGAAACGGTATGAGAATATCTTTTTAGAGAGAATCGCTGAACATATAATTTACGAATAATAATACAAAAGGACTCGTAGAATGATTTATATCGTTTAGACGAGTCCTTTTGTGTAAGTTTATTTGGAAAACACAACCTCAAAAATTTCTTTCAGCCGTATTTCATACGTATGGAATTCTTTTACTTTTCCATAACCGTTGGCAGCAATCTGGCGGCGCTCATTGTCATGCTTTAAATAGTAATTGCATTTATTTAAGAAATCTTCTTGAGATTCAAAAAGTACAAGGTCTTCGCCGGGAACAAAATGTTCATAAAAATCCCCCTGATAATTGGAAAGTAAAAATCCGCCACATCCCATAATGTCGAAACATCGGAGCGGAATACCGCTTCGGATACTGCGCAGGGAAATGTTTAAGTTGATAGCCGAATTTTTAAAAACATACGGCATCTGGCGCTGGTAATCCACAGAACCCATATTGTGAATCTGTGGAAGCTCCGGTGTAGGATTTGGGGTATAAAGCTTTGTATTGAAATGTTCAGAAACAGCTTTTAAAAGTGCAGTACGCTCTAAGTTCGCAATTTTACGGGCAATTACATAATGGGCAAAGAGCCATTCTGTAGATTCAACGCTGTCATTTCCCGGTTGCAGCGGCAGGGAGTGCTGCATATCTTCAATAATTTCTTTGGATAAGAGTTCTTCAATAAAATAATATCCGTACACTTTCATCTGCGCCTGCATAATCCCCTGTAAATAGCCTTTTGTGTAATCAGATAAATGCTCCATGCGGTCAAACAGGTTGTGGACTTCATTATACATAGTACCGACAAAAGAAATATCGCTCTGGTAAAAATCCAGCGGGTGCCGGGAAGCAGAAACAGCAGAAGCGGTCATCTTATCCAGCCGGCTGGTATTGACGGCAAGCGGCATATAATAAACAGTTTGGATATTTTCTTTTTTAAGCTCCAGATAAGTCTGCTGGTCAAATAAAAATACGTAATTGCAGGGATTGATAATGGTATATGAATACAGCGAAACCAGCGGTGAATCATATACGAAGGCTATATAAGGTATATTGTGCTTTTTACAGCAGTTAGAAATGACCGGAAAGTAATTAAATGTAAAAACAGCATCATAAGAAGCACTTTCAATCAGCTTGTCAAAGCGTGCATCAAAAGCTTCATCGACATGGCTATAAATATTTTCGTCTGTAATAACAGTATATGTATGTCCGAGATTTGTCAGCGCTTCGCGCAAATCTTCAATTGCCATATGTTCATACTCAAAAATCAGTAAATTCATGAAAATCTCCGTTTCTTTTATAAAATATAATTTTATTGTAAGGGAAGGGGCGGGGATTTGCAAGAGGGGAGTGGGGAAGATGAGTTTTCATTTTTGGCACTTTTATAATGGCTTATGAAGGGGTGTGAACTGTAACCAGCATTGGTTGAGGTGCAGCAACTTCTTCTAATGCTGATTGAAAATTAGTGAAAGAAGTGTTATAATATACACAGAAGATAATGTATATTATTTGAACGAAGAATGTTAATGATAAATTATAATAAATTGATGAAGAAGTTGGATGATAAAGGTATAACAACTTGTGTTATAAGGCAAAAAGGATATATGCCAGCTTTTACAATGCCAGCCACAGGACATAATTGATTGGGAAGTAGAGTTAAACCTAGAGTTATCTTATGAAAATCGCTACAAAAATGCAAAATAATAGCATATAAAGAAACGACGATTTCATCCGAAAATTTAAAGGAGGTATGACCTATGACAGCATTAAGACAGAGTGCAATAATGGAACTGGAAAAAATACCAGAAGATAAGCTATCCTTTGTAATTCAGATTATGCAGGGTGTAAATGGATTATATAATGATTCTAATAAGGAAAGGAAAGATGCTTTTGCAAGATTAGAGCAGTTACGCAAAAAGGGGACTGTTACCGATGATGATGCAGAATTAGCATCTTACAGGGAAGATAAATATGGTAGGTAAAATTCTGATTGATACCAATGTATTACTTGATTATCTTCTTGAAAGAGAACCATTCTTTGAGGATGCAAAGAAAGTAATCTCGTCATGTACCGAGGAAAATACAAAAGGTTGCATTGCAGCGCATTCTATTTCTAATATGTTCTTTATATTAAGGAAAGATTATACTGCAAAGGAAAGAAGAGAAATATTATCAAACCTATGCACGATTTTTGATGTAGAGGGCATAGACAAAGCAAAATTATTATCTGGTCTTGCAAATGAGGAGTTCTCTGATTTTGAGGATTGCTTACAAATGGAATGTGCAAAAAGTTATGGAGCAGAATATATTGTGACAAGAAATGTATCGGATTATTCAGTATCAGACATAAAGGCAATTCTGCCAAGTGAATACTTAGGACTATAATAAACAAAGCACCAACGGAAAGAAGCATATCTTTCTGAAGGTGCTTATTTTAATCCTGCTGCTTGTTATGAATTTTATCAACAGCTTTTTCTAATTCTATTGTCTGCCAGCGTTTGTGGATAAAGTCGATATCCAGCAATTACAAGTGTCCAAAGTGCCACTGTATCACAGAAAAATATCACGGAACATATAACCGCAAAGTGCAGGATTTACCTAGCCCGGAAGCAAGGGGAAAGAGATAGACTATATTACACGCGAAGGAGTATTCCGGCATATGTGGATGAATACAGAACTAACAGATGGCTCATAAAACAGGTGGTATTTTGTGGTATGTGGGTGGTTGAACATCCAGATGTTGTGGAAGTGGTGAGAGTATAGGTGAAAAGTGGGTGGATGAAGAGGTTTTGTGACTTTTCATCGTCTACTTTTTTGATAATAATTGAAAAATATAGTGTATGAACATAAAATACTTGTTATAATCTAAATATAAATATGACAGGAAGGTTGGTAGTGATTATGTGTGAGAAAAAAGAATTGAGCTTTTCAATATTCATGTTGTATAGTCTTGCGGATAAGTGGAAGATGTCTCCAGCCAAAGTGTATAAAATATTAAATTCAACTGGAATTTTGGATAACTATATTATTAAATGTTACGATGTTCTTCATACACAGGGAAAGGAATATTTGGTAGAAGATATTACCGATTATGTGAGAGAAAAAGGAGTTAATGTATGATTGTATATCGTGGAACAACAGAAATTATAGAAAATCCGGACGTAGTACATTCGAAAAAGTATCTGGATTTTGGTCGAGGATTTTATATTACAACTTTCGAAAATCAGGCAAAGAAATGGGCGGTTCGAAAGGGTATGAGACAGGAAAAGAATGCAATAGTTAATGTTTATGAATTATCTGAAGTATGGGATGATTTTAAGGTATTATCTTTTGAAAAAGAGAATGAGAAATGGCTTGATTTTGTGTGTGCATGTAGAAAAGGACAGCCATTAAATAAAGAATATGACATTATGCAGTGATACCCTTTGAGATGAATGTGGTTAATGTATCCGATGAAAGAGGAATGAGAGTAATTTCGGATTATGAAGAATTGAAGGAGTGGTGGAATAATGAAGAGTAAGCCAATTGTGATGAATCATTTTTCAATGGTTCATACCTCGTATGTGATTAATTTTGACTTTACAAATAATATTACGATTCTTACGGGTTCATCGGCAACTGGAAAAACTGCTTCTTTTTCATTTATGAGAGAATGTATGGCGGTGAATCCAGATGTCGTTTGCATTAATTATCAGGATTATTAAAAAGATATTAAGAAACTTATTGCTGATACAACAGGAAAACTGATCGTGATTGATAATGCTGATATATTGTTGAATGATGATACAAGAAAGTATATTTCACTTGAAGATAAGAATCAATATTTGATTATAGGTAGAAATTCTAAAAATTTATTTGCAACAAGTGATAATTTATTTGAGCTTGTGAGTGAGAAGATTGGGGAGCAGACGGAGTTCAAGTTAAAAAAGTACTTGTAAAGACAAATCAATATAATTTGTAACCGAAAGCATATCGCAGATTGTAGTATTTCGCAAACGCCTAATCTAAAAGATATTATATGAGGAGAACATTGGATGAAAATAATTAATTCGTTTTTTAAGGGAATTATATTTATACAAAAGCATATTAGCAAGTTTGAAAATTGGTATGAGGGAAAACAGAAATATTTACCAAAAGTATATGCTGTACTTATAGCAATTGCAGTGGGTTTTATGGTATTTAAATATACAGCATTGGGAATAACTGTTATAATACTGGTAGTAATGCTTTCAATATTTCAAAGTATAGTAGGTTGGAGAAATTCGGTACTAAAGTGGTTAATAGCAGGTATTTTATATAATTTAATTTATTCCGTTGTCTTAGCAGTAATAATGAATGAGTATTGTTTTCATGCAAATGTGGCTGTACTATTTACAATAATTTATTTGTTTATGTGGATATTTTTGTCATTAATTTCAAATAGTGAAGTAGCGGTGTTGATTAATGAAACTATATCAGGAGGAACAGCAGCAATTTTTACAATAGGTACATACATTACAAGCATATTATCAAAAAGTTTGCCATCGGTAAACGAACGTGCATTATATTTTCAAGATGACTCTATATTTGAACAAGCATTAGAAAGAGGGGATGATATGGCAATAAAATTTTTTAAAGCAATGCTTTTAGAAAGATTAGACAGTGTATTTATGATAATGCTTCCCATTATTGGAATTACAACAGCAAGTATTATTATGATTAAAATCAAAATATATTGGATGAAAAAAATGGAGGTGGAAGAGCCTTAATGCCAGAATAGATAATCCATGTACAACCTCTTCCTGTTCGGAATGATTTGTGTTTATCCTGAAAAAATCTCCGTGCCTATCCCGGTGTAGAAAAAGGTTTTAAGGAATGGGAAGAAACGTACAAAATGGGAGTATCCCAAAGTTTGTGTAAACCTCCAAACTGATGTAAGATAAAATTACTCAGTTTGGAGGTTATTTTTATGGCAAGAAGAAAAGACAGCCCACAAAAAGCAGCAATGAGAGAAATGATGCGTGACTATCTGAAAAATAATGATATCAGCATCAAAGATGGTACCGATGTAAATAGCATCATGCGTGACATGATGTCTGTCCTTTTGGAAGGTGCTTTGGATGAAGAACTGGATGAGGAATTAGGATATTCCAAGTATGATTATCGTAACAAAGAAACAGACAACAGCAGAAACGGTCATTCCAGCAAAACCATGCACACCAGTTATGGAGATATGGATGTGGCGATTCCAAGGGATCGTAACGGTGATTATGAACCACAGCTGATTAAAAAATATCAAAATACCGTAACTCAGGACATGGAAGAAAAAATACTTTCCATGTATGCCAAGGGAATGACAACCGGAGACATTGAATCCCACATGCGTGAATTATACGATATTGATATTTCTGACAGTACAATCAGCAGGATCACAGATAAAATCCTGCCGATTGTAAAAGAATGGCAGGAACGCCCTCTGGAAGAAGTGTATGCTGTAGTATTTATGGATGCAATCCATTATCATGTCCGCAGTGAAGGACGTATTGTAAAACGTGCGGTTTACATTGCTCTTGGTATCGACATGAATGGAAAAAAAGATGTCCTTGGAATGTATGTTGGGGAAAACGAAAGTGCAAAGTTCTGGCTTTCTATCATGAATGGATTAAAAAACAGAGGTGTTGAGGATATCCTGATTGCATGCGTTGATGGTTTAAATGGATTTCCACAGGCAATCGAGGCGGTTTATCCAAAAACAGAGATTCAGCAGTGTATCATTCACCAGATCCGCAATTCAACGAAGTTTGTCTCCTACAAAGATATCAAAAAACTGATGGCTGATCTGAAGCTTGTATATGCGGCTCCAACGGAAGAAACAGCTTTAAATGAGTTAGAATTGTTCAAAGATAAATGGGATTCCAAGTACCCGAAAATCTATAAATCCTGGCATGATAACTGGGCAACACTGTCCACTTATTTCAAGTATCCAGAAGCTGTAAGACGTTTGATTTATACCACAAATGCCATTGAAGGATTCAACCGTCAGCTTCGGAAAGTGACCAAAAGCAAGACAGTTTTTCCGTCAGATGATAGCCTTTTAAAAATGCTGTATCTGGCAACTATGGATATCACGAAAAAATGGACCGGACACAGGCAGGACTGGGGGCAGATCCATTCCCAGCTGGAAATCTATTTTGAAGAACGTCTAATCGGACACAACCTGTAAAAACAGCTTGTTTTAGGCAGGTTTTATTGACATGCCAAAAAACTCGTGTATAATGCAGATATGGGCAGAATCCGGAAAATCGGCTCTGCCCATTTGTAACTATTCACAAATCTTATATCAGTTTTTAACGTTTACACAAAACTTGAAACGGTCTCTACAAAATCGAGGAAACCGTCTGTCCGGACATTCCAGGCTGAGAAAAGCTGCCACTTTATGAAATATATTTGCTAAAGCGGCAGCTCTGGTTATGGGAACTATTATTCTGCATATAATACCGTTTCATTACTGAGTAAGCTGTAATGTCGGATATAAAATTTATAATCGCTTCGGAATGAAAGCAGTAATGCGGGTATGTCAACAATGTGGTTTTTGTCATGGTAGATAGATATAGCAAGGCGGGGCTTTTGGGTTTTTATAATATATTCAGCGCCCTTTAATGCATCATATTCAGCGCCTTCAATATCCATTTTAATTAATGTGACACGTTCACCTTTTAAAAATTCATCTAAACGAATCACTTCAATAGTCTGCAAATTGTCTGTATTGCTGCCTGCATTTACAATTTTAGCATTTTCATAGCCGTTGGCCATAAAAGAAACATGACCGTGCTTATTGGATATACCATACGGAAGCAATTCACAATTTTTAAGATTGCTTAGTGTATTATCACATTTTTTAAACGAGGCAGGGTCGGGCTCAAAACTCCATATTTTATCGTAGGTCATGCCACCTTCAGCACACCAGCCGGCAAAGCGGAAAGCGGTGCTGCCGTCATAGCAGCCACAGTCTACAAATGATTCATGTTCATTTGGTGTAAATACATCAAAATACTGCGAACTGTTATTTCTCCAGTCAGAAATGGTTAAAATATTTTCCTCTGATACACCGCTATCCAGCAGCTGCTTGTAAATGGATTGGACGGCGCTTTTTTTATAAACAGCAATAACATATTTTGTTCCGTTTAATCCAAATTGATTTTGATATGTTTCCAATGAATAAATAGGAAGGTTTGTTCTTTCATCACGTGTATTCTGGCTATAATTATCGATAAAGCAAAACCACGGAAGATTTTCAAATGTACCGGCTAAATCCCTGCCATTGGCACCAGCTCCAAAGATGACAAGATGGGCGGTCCCGGAATTATATAATTTTTTGGCAAAAGCCTGAATATCGGCATTTAAATTCTTATAACAGGCGGGCAAATCCCTTACATATCCTACGTCACCGGTTGCAGAATAATTCAGCCGGGCAGTAAATAGTTCTTTTGAAATTTCATCATTTAGTGCCTGATATATATTTCGTGTAGTGTCAAAAAAATGAGTCATTTGGTTGTTCTCCTTTAGAGTTGTTGAGATATGTAACTAATAATAAAATAATATATAGGTTGATTATAATATAAAGAAATAATAAATTCAATTGGGATAAGGATAAATATAAAATTATGCAATTGTGCCGATGAAATTCCCACAAGGGTTAATTTTTTCTGATTTCGTCCGATATAATCTATATAATTAGAACAGGATTTAGGATGAGTCTTGATTGTGCATGGAGGCATGAAAAAAATATAGAAAAGGTATATAGCCATCCGGATAATGAGATACGGGTGGCTTTTTAATAATATAAAGAAAAATTTATGAAAATCTAGATTGGAATAGCAAGTTCAGTATGGAAAATATTCAAACAAAAATTGAAAAGAATAGACAAATGAAAAAGGTTTTATTGCTATGGTATACAGTTGGCGGCAATTTTGGAGATGTTCTTATTTATAAAACTGTAAGCGAGTATTGTAATAATAGCAATATTTTATGTGATTTTATTGATGTGGGAAGACCATGTAGTGAGATTATGCAAAAAGCAAATAAGTATGATTTTTTGTTATTTGCGGGAGGAGGGATAATAGAACGATATGTACCTAATGTTATAAGGTATTTTAAAGAAGATTTTGATATGTTAAAGGTTCCATATGGAGTTATAGGACTAAGTGTAGGAAGATTTGATTATAGTAGATATAGTGGTGAAATTGCATTTTGGGTAGAAAATGCAAAATTTTTTTTTACAAGAGATGCATATTCTGCTAAACGTTTAAATTCAATTTGTGGAAAAAAAATTGTGGTTGGTAGTACAGATGTTGTGTGGGCAAATGAAAGAATATATTTTAATAAAATTAAAATGGAAAAAAAAATTGGCATAAATGTGAGAGATGTACCATATTTGGATATACAAACAGATATAGATTGGAAAAAGTTAGAATGTATATGCAAAAAAGAAAGGATATCGTGTTTTATTCCGGATGAGTCAGGAATAGAACTTAAAGGGCTAGAAAAATGCTTTTATGAAGAACAAAAAGTATTTGATCAGATAGTAAAGTGTGAATTTTTAGTAGCTATGAGATATCATGTTATACTAGTTGCAGCAGCCAATGGCATTCCTGCAATTCCAATTGCTTATTGTAATAAAATTAAAGAATTAAGTAGTCAATTAGGATTAGAAAAGTATGTATTGAATACGAACGAAATTGATTTGTTACCCGCAAAAATAGAACTGTTAAGAAAAAATTTACTAGTTGAGCAAGAACAACTTTATGCTAATACTAGAAAAATGAAGAAACAGGCAAAAAAAATGTTAGAAAAGATATTAGAAACAATTAATAATGCGTAAGGAGTATAATTAAAATGAAAAGAGAAACCGTAATGTTTAGATTTGTACCGACAATGAGATGTAATTTTAGATGTGAATATTGTTTTGAAGATAATAGCTTGAAAAAGAATAGTGCAACAATGTTTGATAGGTATTCAGTAGACGAGTGGGTTCAGGCCATAAAACAATTTAATAAATATGATATAGAATTGTACTTATGGGGAGGAGAACCATTTTGTATTGAGGAAACATATGATTTTATAAAAAAATGTACAGAAGTAGATAATATTATATCAGGTTTTAGAATAGACACAAATGTTTTTTTTGCAGAGAAAATTGCTGAACGATGTGCAAGTGACAAGATTAAACTTAATTGTTCTTATCATATGCAATATCATACGTTAGAGCAAGAATTTAATAAGGTTAAAATTCTGAAAAAGTTAGATATGGTAGGTATGGTTAATTTTGTAGCAAGTAAATACAATATTGAACATCTTAAAAATGATTACGGAATGACGGTAAAAGATTTAATTGATAAGTTTGCTGAAATAGGAGTGTTTGTTAATGTAGCGGGTGACTTTGCGTATGCAAATAATCCTAAATATGAAAAGTATGAGGAATATAAAAAATTTATTCTTCAATTTGTATCGCCAGAAGAATGGGAGTGGTTAAGAAACCAACATAAAGAAGAAAGACTGTGTACAGCAGGACAAAAAATGTTTACGGTCGATTTTAATGGCAATTTTTCAAGTTGTATATCAGATAGGTCATATGGAAATATCTTTCGTGGAGAATTAAAACCAGATAATGAATATTCGTACTGCTCTAAATGCTGTCCGTCTTTAGTATCATATCCTTTTAGATGCGATAACGATTATTCAAGTATAAATAGTCTTTTAAGATATGTTGAAAGAAACGAAAAATATAGGAAAACAATAGAACAGAAGTATATAGATTTTGAGTTTTAAAAATTAGATTACAGGAGAAAATATAAAAAATGAGATTCCCATTAATATTTGAGAGTGGCTGTGTATCAGATGATGATGTTTGGTTTTCTGCAAGTGATTTTAATGGCTTATTCAAAATGAGTTTAAAATCAAAAAAAATAGAGTATATAGGAGAGTTCCCAAATGAAAATGGATTAAAGAGAAGAATGCACTATGGTGAGGCTCTTAAAGTTGGAAGTAAAATATATTTTCTCCCACTTGAAAGTAGATATATGAATATATATAATTTGAAAAATAATACTTTTGAATCGTATTGTATTGCGCAAAACAGCTGTGGTTTGACGAGAGGAGTTATATATGGCGATTATATCTATATGTTTTCAACAAGAAAATCGGATACTTATAGGTATAATACAGTTAATAATGTTTTTGAGAAAGTACCTATAAATAATGAAATGAGCAAAAGAGGATATTGCCATGGATATTATAAATATAAAAATATGATATATTTAATTCAATATAAATCCAATATATTGTGCCAATTGGATTTTGATAATTTGAAAATGAATTATTTTTATTTAAGTAAGAATACGGATGAATTTCAGATAATTGGTGGAAAAAAGGAATTAGTGTATGTCATTAATCAAAAAAATAGCATGATTTATACATGGAATATTAAGGCAGAAAATTTGCAGCCCCAAAATATATTTTATCCTATGAAATTGAATTCGTGGCAAACGGATCAATACATAGTGGGTAATAATAAAATGGGAGAAAAATTACAAATATTGTATTTAGATAATCATAATATTATTAATACGGACGTATTTCAAAATGAAAATAGTAAAGAGCAGTATATTATTCAATTTGCGTTTGAGTATCAATCAAGTTTGTATTTTATTTTCAATAATACTTTATATTCTATAAAGGATGGAATTATATTATTAGAATGTGATTATGATAAAGAATTGGAAAAAATTAGATTAGATATTGCCCAAAATACGGATTTGAAAGAATCTGGATTTGATGTTTTAGATGAAGGGAAAGTGTTAAATTTAGATTGCTTTTTGAAATGTGTATTGTGTAATTAGACAACTGATTTAAATTATATCGAAAGGCAATGCTAAAAGAAAGGGGTGGATGATAATTAAATTTTTAATTATCATTTGAAATTAATAAGATGAAATTATTATCAGTTTTCGGGACAAGACCAGAGGCAATAAAGATGTGTCCGGTTATAAAAGAACTTGAGAAACAAACGGAAATAGAAAGTATTGTTTGTCTTACAGGACAGCATGAAGAAATGCTAAATCAGGTAATAGAACGGTTTAAAATAAAAGTAAATTATAATTTGCGCATTATGAAAAAAAATCAATCATTAACAGATATAACGTGTAATGTATTAATGCAATTGGGACAAGTCCTAGAAAATGAAAAACCTGATATGGTGCTTGTTCATGGTGATACATCAACTTCCTTTGCAGCAGCATTATCAGCATTTTATCACCATATTCCAGTAGGACATGTAGAAGCTGGTTTAAGAACATATAATGTACAATCTCCATATCCAGAGGAATTTAATAGACAATGTGTTGATATGATTACTGATTTATTTTTTGCTCCGACAGAGTATGCTAAAGAACAGTTATTGAATGAACATAAAAAACAATCTCAAATTTTTGTGACAGGTAATACTGCCATTGATGCGTTAAATATTACTGTGGAAACAAGCTATTATAATACAAACATAGAGTGGTGTGAAAATCATAAAATGATTTTATTAACAGCACATAGACGTGAAAATATAGGTGTTCCCATGGAAAGAATATTTGAAGCAGTCAATAAAATTTTGGACAAATATTCAGACGTGAGGGTGATATATCCAGTACATAAAAATCCAAAAGTTAGGCAAATTGCTCAAAAATATTTTGGTAATAATAGCAAAGTAAGATTAATAGAACCTTTAGATGTATATGATTTTCATAATTTAATGAACAAAAGTTATTTTATACTTACTGATAGTGGAGGAATACAAGAAGAGGCACCATCACTAGGAAAACCCGTTTTAGTTCTAAGAGATTCTACGGAAAGACAAGAAGGAGTAATGGCAGGGACACTTAAGGTTGTTGGAACAAGGACGGAACAAGTATATTGTGAAATAGAAAGATTATTGACAGATAAAGAGGAATATTCTCGTATGAGTCATGCAACAAATCCGTATGGAGATGGATATGCTTCCAAAAGAATTGTAGAGATTATAAAAGAATATTTAAAAGGGAAATAAATATGCCAAAAATATCAATTATATTACCAACGTATAATGGACAACAGTATATAGGAGAAGCTATTGAAAGTATTATTGAACAGACATTTCAAGACTGGGAACTTATTATAGTAGATGATTGCTCATCAGATAATACACTCGACATTATTCGTAAATACGAAAAGCAAGATTTAAGGATAAAAGTTATTCATAATGATGTCAATAAAAAATTACCAGCATCATTAAATATTGGATTTAAATATGCAAAAGGCATGTATTTGACATGGACATCAGATGATAATATGTATTTACCAGATGCATTATATAACATGGAACAGTATCTAAATGATAATTCAGATAAAGTTATGGTATGCGCCAGGTATAGTATTATTAATGAAAATGGTGAATTTTTATATAATGCTGGTAAATATGATAAGGATATGATGTATGTAAATAATTGTGTAGGGGCCTGCTTTTTATATAAAAAATGTGTTTTAGAAACGGTTGGAAATTATAGTGAGTCCAAATTTTTGGTGGAAGATTATGATTATTGGTTAAGGGTTCTATTTAAGTATGGTGAGATAGGATATATAGAGAATATTTTATATTATTACAGAACTCACGAAGCAAGTCTGACAATGCAACGAAAACAGGATATTCATAAAAAGTTGCTTGAATTAAGAAAAGAGCATTTATTACAAATAATTGAAAAGTTAAAACAAAGAAAAGATTTGCTGTGTGAATTGTTTTATGAATTTAAAGAAGGAGATATGTTAAATAATGACATTATAGCATTGTTTTATAGTGTTGTTCCAGAATTGAAAATAGATTGTGGTATGCTTAATGATAAAAGAGCAGTTGTATATGGCGCTGGTAATTATGGGGAGAAAGTATATCAGAAATATTCAAATATAATAGATTACTATGTGGATCAGAATAAGTATGGTTTATATTTGCATGATAAAAAAATTTTTTCGATATCTCAATTAACAGAACTAACACACACACATCAGATATTAGTTGCATCTAGTCCGAAAAATGTATATTCTTTTTTGAAAACATTAATTTTAAATGATATAAAAAAGTGTACTGTGATTGTATTTGAAAATAATGTTTTACTATAATATATATAGTGCTTTAACATAATAAAATATTTGAGAGAATTTCATAATTTATAGCCCTTGATTTTACTGATATTTCAAGGCATATAAAAAACAACTTACCCAGATACGATATATATTTTGACAAAAAGATCCACATCGAAAGGAGATAAATTGCAAATTATGTATCGTCAACAATCACTAATTACTTTAGACCAATTTTATGAAATTAAACCTCTTACTAAACTTGAATCTATTTTAAGTTTTATTGATTACTTGCTTTTTGAAGAAGTATTCCCTTATGATTCCCATAAAAGAGGTCCAAAGGGTTATTCCAAAAAGCAATTGTTTAATACTCTAATTGCTATGCAAATAGAGCAATTATCAGATATAAAGGCATTAGTTATGCGTCTTAAATCTGACCCGGTTCTAAGACGCAGTCTTGGTTACGATTATATCGAAAATACACCAAGTTCTGCTACTTTAAACCGTTTTATCACATTGTTATCTGGTACAGATATCTTAGAGCGTACATTCCGCAGGATGGTCTGCAAAGCCAGAAAACTTGGACTTATAGATGGCACTAATGTTGCAATTGATGCCAGTAAGCTTACATCCTATGAACATGCTGTTCCCAAATCAAAGATTCCAATTGATGATTCGACATTCCCCAACTGGGGTGGCAAACTTGATACAAATGGAAACTTTATCAAATGGTTTGGATGGAAAATGCATGCTCTGGTTGACACTTACAGCGGTCTTCCAATCTCTTATATCATCACTCCTGCAAACATTGCAGATGTGGATGTTGCTGAAAAGCTGATTTAAAAGATGATGGATGACTATAAAAATGGACTTACTCCAAAATATTACATGATGGATGCCGGTTATGATAAACCTAAGCTATATTCCAGTGTTTATCATAAGTATCTGAAGCATCCATTCATCCAGAATGAGAAGTACCGGATTGGAATATTTTGCCATAACTTTACGGTAGTTTCCTTCAGTTCGTGCAATATCCAGATCCATGAGTAAGTCTGGCATACGGACATACCTGGTGTTGTAATACTGCTTGCAGGCTTCCATGCCGAATGCACATGCCATGTATGTTTTACCACAGCCTGTTGCACCGGTAATAAAAAGATTCCGGTGTTCAGATATATATTCGCAGGTGGCAAGTCTGTTTATCAGATCCTTGTTCAGCTTGCGCCCGGAAGTATAGTTGATATCCATGATACTTGCTTCCGGCTGATCGAATCCGGCGCTGCGGATAAGACGCTTCTGGCGGTTATTCTTGCGGTTGCTGTATTCGATATCTACCAGCATTCCAAAGCGGTCTTCAAAAGGAACTTCCTTGAATTTCGGATCGTCAAGCTGGTTACGGAATGCATCTGCCATTGTGGTAAGGCGCATTTCAATAAGTTTATCTATTGTACTCTGATTTGTCATATGTGATTACCTCCGATAGTAGTCGGCACCTCTTGTGATGCCGTGTGCTTTATGTGTGGTCTTGGATCCAGATGATTCTGGCTCCGTTTTTACAGAACCAGTTACAAGGATGTTTTTGATACTCTTGTAACTGGGCGAAGCTGTATAGGATAATGTTTTTTTACAAGCGGCTTCAAGCGAAGCTTCTGAGTATTTATCAGTAAGCTTCAAAAGTCCCATGCAGCTCCGATAAGTTTGTTGTTCCACACGTTTGGAGGTCAGTATTGCATTGACCACTGTGTACGTATTTATGCCAATCCGCTCAGCCCATTTGCGGAAGCGGTCGCCATTCCACTCCAGATATTTCCGGTGGTCTTCCGGCATATGTTCCGTAATGGTGCTGTACTGCCCGGGGCGTCCTTTCAGACGGCGGTGGGAAGCAATGCGGTTATGGTTGTAAAAAATTTCAATGGTGGTATCTGTTACCTTTACATCAACTTTCTTTTTGATGTATTCATATGGAACTGAGTATAGCATTCCATCCACAGATATGTGATAATTGAACTGGACGGTGGCTGTCTTTCAGTCACTCAGTTCAAAGCGGGTAGCAGGTAATGGCGAAAGTAACGGCTTTTCATCTTCAAGGAATAAGTCCAACCGGCTGCCCTCTTTCTTTTGAAAGAGTCTTCGATTGAATTGTTCCAGTTTTTCTCTGATTGCACGGTTTAATTCGGCAAGAGAAAAGAACTGTTCCTTTCGGAGTGCTGCTGTTATCCAGGTAGAAATATTTCCTACTGTTCCTTCAGCATTCGGCTTATCCTTTGGTGTCCTGACACGGGCAGGGATGATAGCTGTGCCATAGTGTTCAGCCATTTCCTGATAAGTTTCATTGATCTGCTGATCTTTCCAACCACCATTGTGAACAACTGCTGTCTTGCAGTTATCTGGTACAAGGATTCTGGCAACACCGCCAAAGAACTCGTACATATGGACATGAGCAGTGATCCATGATTTCTGCTTCATATCCAGAAAGGCTTCTACATACGCATACTGGCTGTAAGTCATTACACCTACGAATATGTAAGCCTTTAAGATTTCACTGGTATCCGGGTCGATGATTGTTGCAGGATCCCCTGCCCAGTCAACTTCAACCTGCTCACCGGGTTTGCGATTGATGTGCATGGTAGCACGTCGTTTCTGCTCATCCTGCTGGATATGATAGCAGAATTGAGAATACATGAGCGGTTCATCGCCGTTGGCACGGCAGTCCTCCATGTATTCAGTCCACAGGAGCTTTTTACTGACTCCGTTACGGAGCAGCTCCTTGTGGATGTAGTCGTAGTCTGGCATACGCTTGTTTTGCGATACTGAACTTTCTTTAGAAAACATGAGGTTTTGAAGTCCAGTATCCGTCATAGATTCATCAAGTGGCCAAGAAATATTTAATTCTCTGGCACGTTTTTGAACTTTGACTACAGTTTTCTGAGCAACACCACAGCTTGCCATGATGTTACGCTGAGAGAAGCCCAATCCGGTAAGCCGGATGATTTCTCGGTATTTGGTCATAATCGTGACCTCCTTGTAATGAATTTACACCATAGGGTGCATATCTTCATTATAAGGATTTGGGAACAAAATGATTTCCTTTTTAACGGAATCGCGATTTCCGATAAAGTGGAACTGCGATTTCCATACACCGGACAGGTGATGGATTTCACCTCGGATTATTCAGTATCATGGTCAGACGATTATCCCTATAAACTGGAGAAATACTAAGATTCCACCAGAAGGAATCAACTGGAATGGTCAGTTAGTCTGTCCCATGAATTATGCCTATGTTTATGGCGGCAATGATAATGGAACAATCAAAATTCTATGTCCACATGCATGTGGGAAGTGTGATTGCCCGATGGGTTCCTCGTGGTGTAGTTCTTCATCAAGCGGATATGTTGGTAAAGTAAAAATCAAAGATAATCCAAGGTTTATCACTGTACCATTCAGAGAAACAAAAGCATTTGAAAAACTATACAATCAACGGACCAGTGTAGAGCGTATGTTCGGAGATTTAAAAAATAATTACAACCTTGATAACATCTGGGTTGCAAAAATGGCAAGGGCAAAAGTCTTTATGGATTTATCTTGTATTGCCCTTATTGCATCAAGATTATCAGATGCAGCCAGCAAGGAAAAATCCAACGTAGCATAAATAAAATACCATATGAAATGGAGGTGTCATAATTCAGTTATCCACAAGGATTGAAAATGAATTATGAAATTCCCTCAAGTAGAAAATTTGAAAACTTGGTGTGGCATAAAATGTATCTATATAGTATAATAGAAAATATTATGGAACTTGATATAAATAAAAGAAACGAAGTATTGAAATATGTCGAAAGTTATGGATATTTAGGAACTGAGATAATTCGGGTATATCGAAGTATGTGTGGAGAATGTGAAGAAGTGAAAAATCTTTTATATGATAGTGCAAAAAAATTTAATATTGTTATTTTAGGAACAGGGAAATATTTTTTTTGTATTGAAAAGATGTTAAAAAACTAGATGCTGAGTATTTTAAAGTTATTACAAAGAAAGACGAAAATCACAGGGGAGTAATTACATTATCTGAATATCCATATAAATAAGAAAAGACTATTATAATTGTTTGGATAAGTCAACTTAAAGAACAAGAAATACTTTCTAGTTTGGCAGGGAAAAAATATAAAAAGATTATTTATCCACTGTGGTTTAATAGAGAGATATTAATGAGATAAAATAAGGAAATTGTGTATATGAAAATTTCGATTATAGTACCAGTATACAATGTGGAACAATATTTGGCAGAGTGTTTGGAAAGTTTAGTTTCACAGGATATGTCTGATTATGAAATTATATGTATTGAAGATTGTTCTGAGGATAATTCTATGAGTATACTAAAAGAGTATGCACGAAAATATAGCAATATAAAGATTATAAGGCATACTACTAATAAGGGGTTATCAGCAGCAAGAAATTCTGGAATAAAAGCAGCAAGGGGAGAGTATTTACAATTTGTAGATTCCGATGATATGCTTGTAAAAGGTGCATGTAAGAAGTTGTATAATAATGCAAAAAAAAGTGATGCAGATATTGTATATTTTAATATGGAATTCCTAAATGATACGGATAAATTCTTAATAAGACATGAAGAAAGTAATATTGATTATGTTGGTCAATATACTGGAAGACAGTTGTTTTGTTTATATGAAAAAAACAATAATCATAAAACGGAATCGGTAAGACAGTTTATAAAGAGAGAATTTGTTATAAATAATCATTTACAATTTCATGAAGGAATTATTCATGAGGATGTCTTGTTTTATTTTCTTGCTGCGATGAAAGCGAATACAGTGATAGATATTAACACTTCACTATATATATATCGACAGAGAGAAGATTCAATTATGTGGTCACAAAGAGATAAGACATCGGGTTCGTTAAAAGTATGTATTATGAATATGTGTGCTTACTGGCTAAATGATGAGAGTTTTTCGGATGATGAAAATGAAATAATAGGGAAATATATCAAAAGAATATATGATATATACAAACAGTATGAACATTATGAAAATGAAATAAATGAATGCAATATGTTTGGCAATCGTAAAGAAAAAATAATACAAAAAATTTTCTTAGGTAAATGTGATGAAGTTATTTATCTATCAAAAGACATTATAGATAAATTGCGATATAATGAAAAAAATATTATATATGGGGCTGGTAAAATGGCAACTATTTTATATGATTATTTACATCAGAATAATGTGAAAATTCATAATATTGTTGTTACAAATAAAAAAAGAAATCATCAAACGTTAGCAGGTATAAGAGTTGATGAGATAAATGAACTCAATGAAAATAATGATGCCATATTTATAATTGGAACAGATACAAAATTTCAATCTGAAATAGAAATAGAATTGCGAAATAGAGGATATAAAAATATTATAAAGCCTTCAATATGTCAGAAAAGAGGTTGAAAATGAAGTTAATAAATAAGGAACATGAATTAGATGAGATAGCAAATAAATTACTATTAGAGTTTAATGGAAGAAGTAAATTTTATATTTATGGAGCTGGAAAACTTGGAAAATTGCTTTATGAAAAACTTAAATGTAAGAATCAGTTTTCGGCATTTATAGATAATGATAATAGAAAACAAAGAGATGGATTTTGCAGTCAGAAAGTTATAACATTTAAAGAATATCTGAAAGTTATGTCAAATTGTTCTAACTGAAAGATGTACACTAAGATGTAAAAAATGTGCACATGCATGTTATGCTGCGGATAATATGCTTGAAGATATGAGTATAGAAATGGCATATAAAAGTGCAGATAGTTTTTTTGAAAAAGTCGATTTAATCAATGAGTTTGTATTGATAGGAGGGGAACCTTTTTTATATAAGAAGTTACCGGATATAATCGAATATATTGGGAAAAAATACAGAAATCAAATCAATATTTTTAGTATAACAACAAATGGAACAATAACACCAAAGCGTGATGTGTTGGAAATGTGTAAAAAATATCATGTTTTGATAAGAATATCGAATTATTCTGAACAAATAAAAAGATTAAAAAAACAATATGAAGTTCTAATTAAAACACTTGAGGATTTTGGTGTGGAATACGATATCACACCAGAACACGGGCATTGGATGGTTTATGGTTTTGAATATGTGGATAATGGCGATAATCCAGAACAGTTGATAAGTATATTTGATAATTGTAAAACACCTTGCAGGGAAATACGAGGCAGTAAATTATATTATTGTGTTATGGCACGTTCAGTAGCAGATAATTTACATAAAAATGTCGGAAAAGATGATTATCTTGACTTTGATAGCCTGAGTGAAAAGGATTATAAAAGACAGATTTTAGAGTATACATATGGATATTCTGAAAAAGGTTATTTGGATATGTGTAAGTATTGTCATGGGGCAGATGCTCGTAAATATATTATTCCGGTAGCAGAGCAACTGAGTTTATAAAGGAAAAGAGGATAATATGCATACGATCGGAGTGGTTGTTACAGTATACAATCTTCAAGATTATGTTGAGGAGTGTGTAAATAGTATTCTGAATCAGGAGTATGATAATTTGGATATTGTTATTGTGGATGATGGTTCAACAGATAACAGTCCTGAGATATGTGATCGGATTGCAAAGTATGATAAAAGAGTAAAAGTGATACATCAAAGCAATCAGGGCCCAATAGTAGCAAGGTTAAATGGAGCAAATGCATTAAGGACACAGTATATTTCGTTTGTTGATGGTGATGACTGGATTAAAACTGAACTTTATAGTGATATTGTAAAATCAGGATATCTGGGGAAGGCAGATATTATTGATTTTGGAATTATTAGATATCATAGTGAAAATGATATGCGTAATGATAATGGGATATTTAAAGCAGGATTATATGAAAAAAATAAGATGATTAAAGAGATAATTCCTAAGATGTTATGGTATAAATCATCGTATGGTCTTGATCCAAGTATATGTTCCAAAATAATTAAAAGAGAATTATTTATTGCACAGATAAAAGCTATAAAAGATTTAAAGATTCATTATGGTGAAGATGCGGCTGTGATATATCCAATGGTGTTGAATGCACAAAATATTGCTATTATTGGAAGATGCTACTATTTTCACAGACAACGCAAGAATAATGTTTTACCGGGGTATATTTCCGATTGTTATTATTATGATAAAGTCTATAAGTTATATTCATATCTTAGAGATGTTTTTAGTATATCGCAGTATAAGGAACAACTTATTAAACAATTAGATTATTTTTATATTGCTTCTGTGCGATTAGGTAAAATAAGGTATGGTGATCTTGCATTTGAAGAAGATTATATGTTTCCTTTTAATAGAGTACCACAGGGAAGCAATATTATATTATATGGTGCAGGCAGGGTAGGACAGACATTTTATAGGCAGTTGCAAAAATTGGACTATTGTAAGGTCGTGGGATGGATTGATAAAAATCCTCAGATTTATGATAAATATAAGATACATAGTCCTGAATACATAGAAGATTTGGATTATGATGCGGTAATTGTAGCAATAGATTCAAAACAAACATCAGAAAATGTTAAAAATGATTTATGTAATTGGGGAGTAGATAATGATAAGATAGTTCTTTTGTAACAAAATATATTTATAAAATACATAGTAATGCAGACAATGAAATGGTTTTATATGCTGTAATATAAAGGTGAACGAATATGAGAATATGAAATACTTGCTTTTTGGCACAGGAGATTACTACAACCGATATAAAAAATGGTTTGAATGTAAACACTCTAACCCATGTACCTGTAAATACCCTGAAAAATTTGTTATAACAGTAATAATCCAGTTGCACAAGTTGTACGATTTTAACGAATTGTACAATTCGTACAACTATCACAAATTTTTCAGGAGGTTATAATTATTGAATGCTAAAGAGCTGGAAACACAGCACAATCTTAAAAAGTGGGCAGCCATAATAAAAGAATGCCGTTCAAGCGGCATGAAGATACTTCAGTGGCTTGAGATAAACAACATATCAAAAGACCAGTATTACTACTGGCAGAAAAAGCTTAAAGAAACATGTATTGATACTTTTGAAAGACAGGTAGCTACATTTGTGGAGATGATGTATGTGAAATGCTAGAATGTATAATGCAATATTCAGGAAAGCAGGATACTTTTAATGTGAGTTCTGGTAGAGGAATTTCACAAAATCAAATTATTAATATTGTAAAATCGATGGGGTATACTCCACGGATAATATATAAGGAAGAAAGGCTGATACTAAAAGTATAATTCTGAACAATAAAAGAATACAACAACTATGGCTGAAAACTCCAATTAGTATAGAAAAAGGAATAAAGTTATATAATGATTATCTAAGAAGTCAAATGAAGATATGTGTGATATTAACTTCAAAATGTATTGAAAAGAGGAACGTATGATTAATAAATTAAACCAGATATATAATATGTTTTCAGATGAATTGTCAAAGGAACTTTATAGACTTCGTGTAAACTGGTTGATGACAGGTAAGCACGAGTATATTGAAAAAATTGTAGAACTTTCGCATCCGGAATTTCCTGTTTGGAATAGCAGAGATGAAAAGGAGTTCCTTGATATTTTGCCAAGAGATAGGAAAATAGTTTTTTATGGAGCGGGTACTTTTGCAGAAAGGCTGTTACCATATTTGGCGGAATCGTCTTTAAATTTTGTGTTTTGTGACATGAATAGTGAAAGACAACAAGAGGGGTTTTTTGGTTACAGTGTAATTAGCCCGCAAAATCTGATAGATATGTGTGATGATAAAGCTGTTGTTATATGTACAACGAAATATGTTCAAGAAGTTGAAAAATATTTATTAGATAATGGAATAAGAAAAGATGAAATAATTGATATTAGGTCTTATTTTAAATGTGGAACTGGTGATGAATATTTTAATGAAGAGTTTTTGAATTATTCAGAGAGAGAAATATTTATAGATGCCGGAAGTTTTGATTTGGGAACGACAATTGAATTTAAGAAAAAATGTATAGGGCTGACAAAAGCATATGCATTTGAACCCGATGCAAGCAATTATCAGAAGTGTCTGATAAAATCGGAAAAGGAAAAAGAGAAACTTCCCAAAACCGTAGTATTGCCATATGGAACATGGAGTAGCGCAACAGAACTTTGCTTTGATTCAACGGCGGATGGCTGTTCTCATATCGGAAATGGTAAAACGATTATCAAGACAGCTGCAATTGATGATATTGTAGATAAAAATGATAAAATTACATTTATTAAAATGGATGTAGAAGGGGCAGAACTTGAATCTTTAAAGGGGGCAAAAAAGATTATTCAAAGAGATAAACCAAAGATGGCAATATGTATTTATCATAAGCCTGAAGATGTTATAACGTTGCCTGTTTATATCAAAGAATTAGTACCGGAATATAAATTTTATCTTAGAAGTTATAGCAATGCAGATAATGAAATGGTTTTATATGCTGTAATATAAAGGTGAACGAATATGAAATACTTGCTTTTTGGCACGGGAGATTACTACAACCGATATAAAAAATGGTTTGAATCAGCAGATGTTGTGGCATTACTGGATAATGCAGTTGAAAAACAAAACACAGTATTAGACAATATCCGGGTACTATCACCGCAGGAAGGTGTGAAACTGGAATATGATGTGATTATTATTCTGAGCTTTTATGTGAAGCCCATGAAACAGCAACTGCTGGAACTTGGAGTAGAAGAAAATAAAATATATCATTTCTATGACTTGCATAAGATATTGGATATTCATCGATTAAAAAAGCCGGTACAGTACTATGGTGATGCAAAACAGATCATATTTGCACCGGATATAACAAAGAAAAAAATCCTGCTTTTATCACAGGATATGACACTTGGGGGGCCGGCAATAGCACTTTATCATGCGGCTGAGATTTTAATACAGCATGGCTATCAGGTTGTATTTGGTTCAATGTTAGATGGTCCGTTAAAGAAAATTTTATTGGACAGAGGGATTTCTGTAGTGGTGGATGTGAACCTTCAGCTTGAAACCATGAAAGAGAATGAATGGATAAACCATTTTTCACTTATTTTTTGCAGTACTATTAATTTCTATGTGTTTTTATCGGAGAGGGATTGCACAATACCGGCAGTCTGGTGGCTGCATGATTCTTTATTCTTTTATGATGGAGTGGATAAGCAGTGCCTGAGGCAGATGGATAAAACGAATCTTACAGTTTTATCTGTAGGTTCGGTGCCAGAACAGGCTATACACACAATTGTACCGGATTTGTCAGTGAATTGGCTGGTCTATGGTGTAGAAGATACAGCGGACGTCCATAAGAATCTGATAAAATATGATGATAGAGTCTGCTTTGTAACAATAGGATATATTGAATCAAGAAAAGGGCAGGATTTATTATTGCAGGCAATATTGCTATTACCGGAAGAAATAAGGAAAAAAGCGGTATTTTATTTTGTGGGTCAGGATTCGTCGGTTATGGCACAGCAAATAAAACACAAAATTCAGACAATACCAGAGGTCATTATCACGGGTACGGTCAATCGCAGACAGATAGATGAAATTTTAAACAAGGCAGATGTGCTGGTATGTCCGTCAAGACAAGACCCAATGCCGACAGTTGCAGCAGAAGCAATGATGAATTCGGTTCCGTGTCTTATATCAGATGCGACGGGAACGGCAGCTTATTTAACAGACGGTAAAAATGGAATGGTTTTCCGAAACGAAGATATAAAAGGATTGTCACATCAGCTGGAAATGTGTATCAGACAGCCGGAGCGACTGGGCGAAATGGGGAAAAAGGCGAGAAACGTGTATGAAAAAATTTTTTCAATGAGAGTTTTTGAAGAAGCGCTGATAGGTACAGTAAATGATTTATTATAGTGGGTGGTAAAATGTCAAAGCTGGAACAAATATTACAACAATATCAACAAACCAATATTGCTATATATGGTCTGGGTAATGAAACTGAGAAAGTGCTGAATGAATTAGATGCGCAGTATCATATTGTGGGTTTGTTAGATAGCTTTCGGGATAAGGGAGAACTTTACGGTAAGTCTATCATTCCTTTAATAGAAACAGTTCAAAAAAATGTAAAATTGATTCTGGTTGTGGCAAGACCGGGTTCCTGTAAAGCAATTGCAAGAAAAATTGAGGCATTTTGTAAAGAAAATGAAATTGCTGTATATGATGTCAGAGGAAATGATTTATACGAGAAAAAAAGTGTTGTATACGACTTTAAAAATGTAACTGGAATTACAAAGGCAGAACTTGTTCAGCAGATGAAAGGTAAAGATGTTTTAAGTATTGATTTATTTGATACACTAATTATGCGCAAGACGCTATATCCTACGGATGTTATTGAAATAGTTGAATGTAAATTAAAAGAACGTGGAATTCATATTGAGAATTTTTTTAGTCGAAGGCTGGAAAGTGAAAAGTATTTATCACAGCAGACAGCACCGGTATTAGAGCAGATATATGCATATATGCTTGAAAAGTATGCTGTAACTGGAGTGACTGCACAGGAATTGTCACAGCTTGAGTGGCAGGTGGATTATGAGCTGGTAATTCCACGTAATGAAGTCTGTCAGTGGGTTTCGGGCGTATATAACAGTGGAAAAGAGGTGTATATTGTTTCAGATACGTATTATACACAGCAACAGCTGGTTCGGTTGTTGGATAAATGTAAAATAACACAATATACAGCAGTTATAGCTTCCTGTGAATATCATACCGGAAAAACACAAAGACTTTTTAAAATATTAAAACAAAAATTGCAGGGGAAATCCTGTATGCATATCGGAGATGATGATATATCAGATATTCAGTCGGCAGAGCGTGCAGGAATATCCGCATATAAAATATATAGTGGACTGGATTTGTTAGAAAAAGCGGGATATCTGGGATTGTCGGAATTTATGAAGAAATTAGCAGATAGAATTAAAGTGGGTGTGTTCGTTTCACAATTATTAAATTCACCATTTCAATTTGAAACAGAAGAAAAGAAAATCATGATTAAAGATGCATATTGGCTGGGATATCTTTGCTTCGCACCAATGATTAGTGATTTTGTGATATGGTTCAAAAAGCAGATTCAAAAGTACAATATTAAAAATATTTGGTTTTGCGCCAGAGATGGATATTTAATTAAAAAAATGTATGATATATTTGTACGGGAAAATCAAAGTATTTATTTTCTAACATCACGTACAGCAGCGATTCGGGCGGGGATACAAAGCAGGCAGGATATTGGGTATATTGAAGAAATGCGATTTAGCGGAACGGTAAAAGAACAATTGCAAAAACGGTTAGGAATAACGGTAAAAGAAGAAAAAGAAAACCTGATAAGTTATGAACAAGAGATATTCAATCATGCCATGGTTTGCAGAGATGGATATCAAAAATATATTGCACAATTTCAGACGAATAATGGAGAGATTGCTTTTTTCGATTTTGTTGCAAAGGGAACGTGTCAGATGTTTATGAGCCGCATGGTTGATGCACATTTAAAGGGATTTTATTTTTTGCGTTTAGAAGAAGAACAGATGCATGATAAAAACTTGGACATTGTTTCATTTTATGAAAACAGTGAAAAGGAAAACAGCGTAATATTTGACGATTACTATATTCTGGAAACGATGCTGACTTCGCCAAAGCCATCGGTTATATATTTTGATGAGAATGGTAGTCCGGTTTATGCAGAAGAAACACGCAGCAAAGCAGATATTGAGTGCTTTCAAAAGGCACAAAATGGTATTTTGGATTATTTTAAAACTTATTTAAAAATCTGTCCGGATAGTCAGTTGATTGAGAATAAGAAATTAGACGAAGTTTTGCTGGCATTGATTCATAGAGTTGGCATAGAAGATAAAACATTCTTGAATTTGAAAGTAGAGGATTCTTTTTTTAATAGAATGACGGAAATGCCAAGTCTGATTTAGTTTAGAATGGAATCAATATTGATATTCTGGAAAGATAAAAGTATGATATACGATATGGGAGGACTGCACAATGCATTTTGAATTAACAGCCTCAATGATGTGTGCCAATTATGGCAATCTTGAGCAGGAAGTGAGGGCATTAGAGGAAGGCGGAATTGATTCGTTTCATATAGATATTATGGACGGAAGATACGTTCCGAATTTTGCGATGTCGCTAAATGATATGCGCTATATTGCCGGTGCGGCAACAAAACCGTTGGATGTGCATTTGATGATTGAACATCCAAACAACCACATTAATTTATTTTTGAAAAATTTAAGAAAAGGTGATACGGTCTATATTCACCCGGAGGCTGAGTATCACCCGTCAACGACCTTGCAGACGATTATTGATGCAGGCATGGTGCCGGGCATTGCGATTAATCCGGGGACGTCTGTAGAAACGGTATTGGAAATGCTGCGTATTGTAAAAAAGGTTTTGGTGATGTCTGTAAATCCCGGAAATGCCGGACAGATGTACTTGCCATATGTCGGAAAAAAGATTACAAAGCTTCTGGCATTAAAAGAGGACATGGATTTTGAAATGTACTGGGACGGTGCCTGCAGTGCCGAGCGTATCTTAGAATTTGCGCCAAAGGGCATGAAAGGGTTTGTGCTGGGAACAACGCTGCTGTTTGGAAAGGACAGACCTTACGGTGAAATTTTGCGGGATATCCGGGATTTGCGGCTATGAACACAGCACTGATTTTATCCGGCGGGGTCGGCAGCAGGCTCGGCGCGGATATGCCAAAGCAGTATATCAAAGTTGGAAACAGAATGATTTTATCATATTGCGTGGAACGCCTGTCCTTACACCCGCAGATTGATGCAATTCAGATTGTGGCACAGGAAGCATGGCGCGGACCGATTGCAGACTGCTTAAAATCTTATGATGTAAACAAAAAATTTAAAGGCTTTTCAAGTCCGGGCGAAAACCGCCAGCTCTCTATTTATAACGGACTGCGGGATATTTTAACTTATGCCAAAGCGCAGGATACCGTGCTGATTCACGATGCGGCGCGTCCGTGCCTGTCAGAAGCACTGGTTACGGCATGTATTGGCGCATTGGAAGAACATGACGGCGTACTTCCGGTGCTGCCGATGAAGGATACGGTTTATTTAAGCCGTGACGGAAAATGCGTGTCGTCTTTGCTCAACAGACAGGAGATTTTTGCAGGACAGGCACCGGAACTGTTTGTTTTAGGAAAATACTATGAAGCCAATGAACAGCTGCTTCCGCAAAAAATTTTGCAGGTCAACGGTTCGACTGAACCGGCGGTGCTTGCAGGAATGGATATTGCGATGATACCGGGCGATGAGGGCAATTATAAAATCACGACAAAGGTGGATTTGGAACGTTTCAGGGAATATATTTCGCAAAAGAGGCTATAATTGGAGGAATCATTGAAAATGAAGGCATGGGTGCTTGAAGATATCGGAAATATAAAATATAAAGAAGTATTAAAGCCGCAGATATCGGAAAATGAGGTTTTAGTGCAAGTGAAGGCGGCAGGTATCTGCGGTTCGGACATTCCGCGGATTTATCAGACCGGCGCACACCAAATGCCGCTGATTCCGGGACACGAATTTTCAGGTCAGGTGGTACAGACCGGTGAGAATGCCGATGTAAAATGGCAGAATAAGCGGGTGGGTATTTTTCCGTTAATTCCATGCCGGAAATGTATTGCCTGCATAAAAGGGCAGTATGAGCTGTGCAGGAATTACAGTTATCTCGGTTCCAGACGGGACGGCGGATTTGCGGAGTATGTTGCAGTACCGGAGCGCAACCTCATTGAACTGCCGGAAAATGTTTTATATGAGGAAGCGGCAATGCTTGAACCCATGGCGGTGGCATGCCACGCACTGCGCCGGGTGAAAGCATCATCAAGCGATACAGTTGCAGTGTGCGGACTGGGAACAATTGGAATGTTTATTGTCATGCTTTTATTGGAACGGAATGTGAAAAATCTGTTGGTAATCGGCAACAAAGCATTTCAAAAAGAAAAAATTTTAAAGCTTGGTATCAAAGAAGAACAGTATTGTGACAGTAAATGCGAAAATGTAGAAGTATGGCTGGATAAGAAGACTGGTGGAATCGGAGCGGACGTCTTTTTTGAATGTGTAGGTAAAAATGAAACCTGTTCGCTTGTAATAAATCATGCGGCACCCGGCGGAAAGGTCTGCTTAGTAGGAAATCCGTATTCGGACATGCTGCTTGATAAGCAGGTTTATTGGAAGATTTTAAGAAATCAGCTGACGGTAACAGGAACGTGGAATTCCTCCTTTACAGGCGAAGTAACTGATGACTGGCATATGATCGTGCATTTGTTAAAAGAAAAAAAGATTGACCCGGCGCAGTTTATTTCACACCGTTACACACTGGAAGAATTAGACCGGGGCTTTGAAATCATGCGGGATAAATCAGAAGATTATATTAAAATTATGGCGGTTACGGAATAAGCGGCTAAAGTGGATTTGAAACATTTCAGGCGGACAGTAAAAACGGATTGGGCGAAAGAGGCAGAGCAGATGAAAGAAATTTCAATGGATTTTTTCAGGGATGAGGTAAGAAACGGATTTTTTATTCCGACAGCGGTAAAACAGGCGTGGGCGGCGCAGTTACAGGTGTTGGATGTAATTGAAACAATTTGCAGAAAGCATGACATCACGTATTTTGCGGACTGGGGGACGATTCTTGGAACCGTGCGCCACGGCGGCTATGTGCCGTGGGACGATGATATGGATATCTGCATGAAAAGAGAGGATTACACGCGGTTTAAAGAAGCCGCAAAGACAGAACTGCCAAAGGATTTCCGGATTCATGATTATGAACATCAGGAAGACCATTGGCTGTTTTTGTCGCGCGTTGCCAACAGCGTCCATATCAATTTTGAGCCAGAGCATATGAAACAGTTTCACAACTTTCCGTACATAGCCGGGATTGATATTTTTGTACTGGATTACCTGTACAAGGATGAACAGCAGGAAAAACAGCGCTGTGAGGAAGTCAAACACATTATCGCGGTTGCGGACAGCATTATTGCGGGAGAGATTGCACAGCCGGTAAAAGAAGCCAATCTGATTCAGCTGGAAGAAAAATATCATAAAACTTTCAACAGAAAACTGGACAACCGTCATATAGGAATTGAATTGTACCGTCTGGCAGAGGAACAGATGGCACGTGTGCCAAAAGAAGAATCTGACCGCATGGCACAGATTTTTCCGTGGGGCTTATTAGGAAACCGCGGACAGGATAGAGAGTATTATGAGAAATTTGTGCGCCTTCCGTTTGAAAATACGACAATGCCGGTGCCTGCCGATTATCACAGGATTTTAAGCGGTAAATACCATGATTATTTTAAAATCCACAAGGTCTGGAGCGGACATGATTATCCGTATTTTGAAGGACAGCGAAAAAATCTGCAGGCGGTTGCGGACTTTAAACTGCCGGAATTTACATTTGATAAGGCAATGCTGCGCCAAAACACCAAAGAAATGAAAAATTCCGATACCATGCAGAACATCGCCGCAGAAGCACTGCTAAATATTGAAAAACTGTATAAAGCGTTTATGGCGGAAATGCAGGGGAAAACAGGAAGTGTTGTTGCAGGCAGTGAAGAAGCGGACGATACAGAGCAAAGCAGAAGTGAAGCATGGACTGATAATGCAGGGCAGAGAACGGGTAAATTGTCAGCAGACAGTACGGCACAGCTGTTGGATATTCTGGCGCAGTGTCAGGGTGTTGCGATTGATTTGGGCAATTTTATTGAGCAGATGAAAGGTGAGCAGCATCCGTCAGCAAAGGTGTGTGTTGCGGCATTGGAGAAATACTGCGAGAAAATTTTCAATGCTTATAATAAGTTGTCCTTGATTAATGAGCAGCCGGAAGAAAATCCACAGATTGATAATGGAACGCAGGCAGGAACATCGCAGGCGGTTTGGACAGACAAGATTCAGTCAGAATCAGATTTGTATGGCTGCGAAGCATTACAGCAGGCATTTGTTCAGATGAAGCAGACGGTTGAAAATGAAATTATCCATAAAAAGCTGGTTGCATTTTTGCCGGACAACCCAAAACGCTGGAAAGAAATGCAGGCGCTATATGATTATTACAGACAGCAGGAAAATACAGAAGTCTGCGTAATTCCACTGCCGCTGTTTGCCAAAAATCTATATGGAGAGATTGTGGCAGGGCAGGACGAATACGATAAGAATGATAAGAGGGGCGAATACCCGGCTGATTTGAATATCATTGCGTGGCATACAGTCCAGATGCAGTCGTATGAATTTGCGGCGATAGTGATTCAGAATCCGTATGATGCCGAGAATCCGTATTTGACGGTTCCGCCGGCGTATTATGCAAAACAGCTTCAGCAGTATACAGACTGTCTGATTTATATGATGCCGCAGGGGGTCAATGATTTTACGGAAAATGATATCACGGACGTTTACGGGCTGAAATACAGTCTGATGATGCCTGGGGCAATGTATGCTGACCGGATTTTAATAGAATCGCCTGCGATGAAAGCACTGTTTGTAAATCATCTGACAGCATTTGCGGGCGAAGATACAAAAGAGGTTTGGGCTGATAAAGTGATGACTATTGCTGCATTTTCAGGTGAGAGTGCGCAGACCGGACAGCCTGTTCAAAACGGTCAGTGCGGTCAGACACCGCCGAAAAAAAAGCTGTTATACTGCATTGGTGAAAATGAATTTTATGAAAATGCGGATATGGCAATCAATAAAGTAAAAGAACGTCTGAATGTTATGACACAATATCCGGAATCTTTAAAAGTTGCAGTCTGCCTGTATCCGTATGATATTGCAGCGTGGGATATCTGCACAGGGCAGGAAAAAGATATGCTTGTACAGGTATTAAAGGAATACCAGAAGAATAAAGGAATTGAGTTGTTAACAAAAAATGTTTTTAATATAAACGATATAGATGATATGACAGCTTATTACGGCAGTCCATCCCCGCTCATCTGCCGGTTTGTACAGCAGCATAAACCTGCGATGGTGTCGGAGGAGCAGTAGTTAGAGCAGATTTGCTTCATTAAAAATAGTGAAATCTAATTGACATAGATAAAATAACTGTTATATTATAATTATAGAAAGGTCTCCATTAACCTTATAGTTTTAAATTATAAAAGAGATGAACGTTAAAGAGGGTCTCCATTAACCTTCGGTAATCAGTCCGTAAAGAGATGAACATTAAAGAATGGGAAGCATAGTCTTCCCATATTTTTTACTAAAATACAAAGGAGTATTATAATGTTTGTGCTGGAGGGGAATCTGACATTTATTAATATTGACCAGGATTATTTAAAAAGACTGCATGACGTATGTACAGAAGTATATTATAAGCCTAGAGGATATGAAAATAAACCGTATATAGGAATTCTTATAAATAAAGAAGACAGAAAATATGTTATTCCGTTATCGTCCGCCAAAGAAAAACATAAAACATGGAAAAATGTTAATAAAGAATGTTATTTGATTTATGAGTATGTAAAAAAATCCTGCATGGGGGAAAATGAAATCTGGGTGGAAACAGAGCCGGATAATGTGAAACACATATTATCTGTTATAGATATTAAGAAGATGATTCCTATAGTGGACGGCTTATATAGCAGAGTGAATATTAATGATGATAATAGTGATACAGACGAGATAAGAAAATATAAGGATTTATTAAACAAAGAATACGTTTTTATATTAAAAATAATCGATGAAATAATTGATAAAGCAAATAAACTTTATGATAAACAAAAGGAGCGTGGAAAGATTGCTAAATTCTGTTGTGATTTTAAAAAATTAGAAAAAGTAGCAGATCATTATAAATGAAGTGGAAGCCTGTCTGTCAACGGATAGGCATTATATTTAAAGAAGATTTTACGAATGAAACTTACAAAATATTAGTTTTGTTTATAACAAGAAGGACGATTATTAAATGGAAAGTAAAGAAGTGATAGCGCGTATAGGGAAAATTTTAAAAGATAATACCGCGATAACAGAAGATGAGTATATTGCTGTTATGAATATATTTTGTGAGAATACTTTTGACTATGACATACAACAATTATATAACAATTTTGAAAAAACAAAATATGATTATTATATACCAGAAAAGATTTTGATGAGATGTTATAAAAATAAAAGTTATTCAAAAGCGTTATCATTATTGGCAGAAGATATGGATTCGGAAAATAAGACATATG
Organism: Lachnospira intestinalis; assembly: GCF_040095895.1. NCBI lineage: Bacteria > Bacillati > Bacillota > Clostridia > Lachnospirales > Lachnospiraceae > Lachnospira > Lachnospira intestinalis. The sequence goes on along the minus strand of NZ_JBBMFS010000003.1, from coordinate 137,159 downwards.
AATGGGGAATATTATTTCATAATAAAGGGATTTGGCTGCTTAATAGAGATATAAAAGTTTCGAATACACAATTTAGTTCCCAAAGGACGGTATTTAAAATCTTATTTACAAATAAAACAGATTCTAAATATTTTAAATATTTTAATCACGAATATTTGCTTGGGTATGACAAAGATATATATTTTTTTAGGGATGTCATTACATATAAAAATACAAAATTTTCATCTGTTAAATCAGACAGCTGGAATGCCTATTTCAGCTGTATTAAAAGATTTATGGATTATTATATTTCAGAAAAGGGGCATTATATTGAGGATATTGATAAATGTTATAGAAATATAAAATTATCTGATTATGAAGCCTACATAAAAGACAATAGAACCATAAAAACACCTAATACAGCAAAAAATCAATTCTTTTATATAAAATCTTTTGTATTAAGTCAGACTTATAATAAGGAATTTGATATAAGCAGTAATGAAATAATAAGCAGATGTAAAAATATTTTGAATAAGCCAGCGGGAAATGTAGATGAAACAGATATAAAAAAAATAGCAGGAATTATAAAATGTATAGAAAATCAAAGAAATGGCAAAAGAAACAAAACGATATTTCTAATTTTGCTATGTTTTGGAATGGAAAGAAGAAAGATATGTGCATTAACGTGGGACGATATAGATAAAAAATGTGAAAAGATAAAAATGGGAAAGTATGAAATGGTAATGCCGCATATATTGCAGCAAAGTTTTAAGAAATTAAAACAAGGGAAAAATGATGATGCAACATATGTCTTTGGCAATTCCAGAACAAATTGGCAAAAACCGCTGCCGGAAAGTGGAATCAATGGGGTTTTGGAATTTATCAAAAATATTGATACACAAGATGAGTTCTATAAAAAATTTTCGCCGGGGAATATACGAAAATGGCTTTTTAGATTTTTACTTAAAGAAAATCCGTTACAGGATGTGTTAGTACTAATGAATATACCAATTAGCAACATTTCTAATTATATCAGTGATGAAGAAATGATAGAATTTACTACAGACAAACTTTCAAAGGGGAAAAAATATCTGCTTGAGGATTTTATGAATGATGTTGAAAAATTATTATAATGGATTGAATTCTAACAAAATCCTACTTTTTACAACCCGACAGTTATGCTACCACAGCGCCGGATTTTTTGCGGCGCAGCTGGCAGATGCACTTGAAAAAGCGGGATATATTTGCGAAATGTGCGAAATCCCGGAAGATGGCATCGCGGGAGAAATGCGTGAGCAGGCAGTACCGGCAAAAGATACGGCGGGGGAGATTTCGCCGCAGGCAGCAGCCGTGCTGGAGCGTTATATCGGAAAGGAATACGCGGCGGTCATTGACTTTAATTCCAAGCTGCCGCGGCTGATGTGCGATGATGACACCTATTATCTGGACACCATTCAGGCACCGTTTTTTAACTACATTTTAGACAATCCACTGTATCACCATGCAACACTGCAATGTCCGTTACAGCGGTATCATGTGCTTTTGGTCGATGAAGAACACGCCGCCTATGTACGGAAGCATTATCCGCATATTCAGGGTGCGCATATGCTGTCGCTTGGTGCCAATGAAGCGGTTATCGGAAAGGCATTTGAGCAGAAGCAGGAAAATGTATTATTTATGGGGACATACCGCAGCCCGGAAATATATCTGGAGCAGATTCGTAGTCAGGATACACAGGCGCAGAAAGAAATGCTGCAAATGATTGAGCGGATTCAGGCAGAGCCGGATTTATCCGTGGAGCGCGCATTAAGAGCTGTTTTGGAAGAACAGGATAGAAAAATTTCAGAAGAAGATTTTGCATTGCTGATGAATACATACTATCCGGTGGAAATGTATCTGCGCAATTATGACAGGGAACAGCTGGTGACGGCACTCGTCCGTGCAAAAATTCCGGTAAGAATTGTAGGTGACTGGTGGGAGCGGTACGCATATGCCGCTGCGCCGAATCTGCAATTGGAGCAGCCGGTTGCATTTGACCGTTCATTTGATAAAATTGCGGGAAGTGCCGTGATAGCGGATTCGTCCCCGTTTTTTAAAATGGGAATCCATGACCGTGTGTTTGCGGGCATGGCAAATCACACAGCAGTTCTGACCGATGAAAGTCCTTACAGAAAAAAAGTCTTCGGAACAGGACAGCATATCCTTGATAGGGACTGCCCGGTTGTTTTGTATTCACCGGCAAATCCACAACAGGCATGTGATATGGCAGAAGAATTGTTGATAAACCGTGGCAGGCGTAAAGACCTTGTGGATAAAGCGTATGAAATGTATCAGAAAGAATTTACATGGAATAAAGTAGCGGAACGATTTGTAAAGCTTTTGACAGAATAATTTACAAGAACCTTTAATAAGTGTTATAATAAAACACAAATGATATCAGGGTCAAAAAGTCTAAATCCACATGAGCTTGCTCATAGTTTTGGGTTTATGCCCCCAACATCACATAAAGGTATGTGATAAAAATACATTGTCGGAGGACGGATTATGCAGGATACGAATTCGATTTACGGGCTGTTAAAAGAAAGCGCAGAAAAATATGCCGGGAAAACAGCCGTTTTATATGATACATTTGCAGGAAGCTATGAAAAGCTGTTTCGGGATGTGACCAATAAGGCAATTCATTTGCAGCATTTTGAGGGGAAGCGGGTTGCACTTTACGGACCGTCATCATACCGGTGGATTGTCAATTTATTTGGTATTATTCTGGCGGGAAAAGATGTTGTGCTGGTGGACTCCTTTCTGCCGCATAAGGAACGGGAAAGCCTGCTGGAAAAAGTAGGGGTGGATTACATTTTATCTTCTACCAATCAGTACATCCTTGCAGACAGTCATGCCATCATGATACCGGGGGCAGAAAAAGATGATGTCGAGGGAGAATATAATCCGCAGACACCGGAAGGAAACGTATTGGTATTTACGGCAACAGATAAAGAATCTGATAAAGCGGTTGTGCTGACCACACAGAATCTGATGTATACGGTGAATGCAATGAATCATCACTGCTATTGCAGCGAGCATGACAGAGTGCTGGCACAGACTATGCTGTTTCATATTTTCGGACTGGTTTACAGTCTGTTGTGGCCGCTGGCAAACGGCGCGTGTGTATGTGTCGGACGTGGACTGCGTCATATTGATGCTGAAACCTATTATTACAAGACAACGATTCTGCCGGGTACACCGTCGATGATTGAATATTTAAAGAGAATCAAGGCATTTAATCCGGAACTGCGTACCATTGTAATCGGCGGCGCACCGAGCAGCTATAAGTTATTTGAAAATTTAAAAGACCGGAATTACAACGTGTATACAATATATGGCATGGCAGAGTGCAGCGGTGGCATTGCGGTGAACCGTGAAATGGACGGCTCATATGAATTATATGATGATGAGGCAGTACAGTTAGGTGCAGACGGAGAAATTTTAGTCGGCGGGCACTGTGTCATGAAAGAGTACGACAAAGATGAACAGACGACAAAAGAAGTTTTAAAAGATGGTATGTTCCATACCGGTGATTACGGCAGGATGAACTGCCATGGCAGACTGGTAATTACAAAGAGAAATCCGGGCGTACTGCAGCTGCCAACCGGTGAAAAAATCTGCCGCCGGGTAATTAATGAGGAAATTACGGCAATTCACGGTGTTGCGGAAAGCTATCTGACAATGGACGGGGACAAGCTCACCATTGTAATCGTACCGATTGATAAAGAGATGACAGCAGACCGTATGAAGAAAAAGATTGACAAATACAATGAAAAGAAAGGATATCGCTGGGAAATCCAGAAAGTCATTGTATTAAAGCAGAATCTGCCAAAGCTTGAAAATGGTCAGGTGGACGGTGAAGCAATTCAGGAAATGTTAGAAACGGGACAATATTAATGATAAAAAGGGACAGAAAAGATTAGCAGGTCACATGACACAAGCTTACTTTTCTGTCCCTTTTGGTGTATCAACCATACCGGATTGAAGCCGTACAATGATAATAAATTTATTCTTTATGCCTCTGCATTAATTGATAGTAACGGGGTTACAGATAACCATCAAAAATCATGCCGGTATAGGCGGATAAATTATAGGGGTCATTTGTCGGGCGGAGCGGGTTTTTATAGGCGATAATCTTATTGTTGACATAATCCATAGGATTGAGTGAAATGTCTTCCGCTTTTTTCTGAACAGCCTGTTTAAAGGCATTCAGACCTGAAAAAATGTCGCCTAATGTGCCGTTATCTGCGGCAGAAATAATGGCATCACGGTCAACGGCAATCGTACCATTATCGGTAACGCTTAACCCGTTTTCATTTAAAAGGTGGTTGTAAGATTTTGCAATGCCTGCAAAATCCTTTTTTAACTTTTCATTTCCTTCAAAATGTTCGTTGGCATCATTGGCTGTTACCGAAATCAAGTTGTTATAGCCGCCGATTAATTCGCCGATACTGTCGGCAATTGCATCGGTGTCGGTATTCATGCTGATGGTGACAGGCGCTTTGCCGGTTGTATCAAAAAAGGTCAGTACATAATTATTATCAATTGTCACCTCATTTGAAACAGAGGTGGCAGTTGTTCCGTTTACAGAATATACAGCATTTGCCGGATACTGTGTCACGCGGTCCAGACCCAGTGTAGATACCAGTTCGGTATTGGAATCAGAAGCATCTGAGGAATTCTGGGACTGGATATGGAAAATCGTCGGAGAAATTCCCCTGATGCCTGTTGCATCGGATGTGATGGAAATAGCAGAGTTGCCAAGACCATCCGTTAAAAGCTGTGCGTTTAACCCGATATCAGCCTGGTTAATCAGACGTGCAATCTTTTGCTGGGTATCGGTTACGGTGTCAGTAGCGTTTACGCCGAACTCAAACTGATATGTCAAATCCTGCACCTGCAGATCAAATGAGTACTCACCTGCTGCAAACGGCTTAGAATTTGGCTGTAAGAAGTTGCCGGTGTTTGTCTGTGGACAGGCAAGCTGTGAAACGGTAACTTCAAGCGGTTCATAATCCTGCACACAAGAATCTCCGATATATTCGGCATCGATGACCTGCGGCGAACTGGATGTTGCAGAACGTTTGTATGTAATGGAATCTGTGGATTCATCGGAAAGCTCATCTGCAATCTGGCTTAATTCCCGTGCATTTTCTTTTAAATCAATAGCATATTTTAATGCCGCGTCAGAAAAATCAATCTTATAAGAAGGAGTCTGACTGTTGATTTTTTGTAATCTGCCAAAGGTGCTTTTGAGCTGGGCCTTTGAATGGGTATCATATTTAGAATACTCTCTGTGACCGTACTGGGCGGCATAGTAGTTATAAACCGAATTGATCATCGTCACGAACCTCCTTGTCTGCAATAATCTATATCTCGTGTATTGTGGTTATTAGTGGTAAGCTGTGAAGTTACAAAAACTATAATAGACAGCTTTACGTAAAAAAGCTGAATGTCCCGTTAGAAAATCCGTTTTCCATGTGGGGCATTTGTAAAAAAAGCAATTATCTAAAATGGTTGGATAATATTATATACTAATATATTCGGAATGTCACGCAGTTTCTTTAAGGAAAATTTAAAGATTTGGATTAAAAAATTTGTCAAAAAAGATATTGACGAGTGCCTGTTTACTATGATAAACTAGAACGGCTATGGAAGCGGTCTTTTTTTTATGCCTAAAAAAGAACCAATTGGTGTAGAATCTCATACACCTACAAAAATTTAACGAAAATTGGAGGTGGAAGTTGTGCGCGTTAAGATAACATTGGCATGTACAGAGTGTAAACAGCGTAATTACAACACTACGAAGGATAAGAAAACTCATCCGGACAGAATGGAAACAAAGAAGTACTGTAAGTTCTGTAAATCACACACATTACACAAGGAAACCAAGTAATTTGGAGCAGTGAGGTAAAAGCTATGGGTGAAACTGTTAAAACAAAAAAACAGAAAAAAAGCTGGTTCAAAGGTTTAAAGGCTGAGTTCAAGAAAATTGTCTGGCCTGACCAGAAGTCACTTACAAAGGAAACTGCTGCGGTTGTGATTGTATCCGTTGTAGTCGGTGTAATCATTTCAGTAGTGGACTTGATTGCCCGCTTTGGTATCGAATTCTTGGTGAAGTAAGGAAAAGGTGATTAGATGGACGAAGCAAAATGGTATGTTGTCCACACTTATTCCGGTTATGAGAATAAGGTAAAGGCAAACATCGAAAAAACAGTTGAAAACAGAAATCTTCAGGACCAGGTTCTCGAAGTCATCGTTCCGCTTGAAACGGTTGTTGAAGTAAAGAACGGTGCAACAAAGTCTGCCCAGAAGAAGATGTTCCCTGGATACGTACTCATTAACATGGTGATGAACGATGACAGCTGGTATGTTGTCCGCAACACCCGAGGCGTTACAGGATTTGTAGGTCCGGGATCCAAACCGGTACCGCTCACTCCGGCTGAAATTAAATCACTTGGAATTACCCTTCCGGGAACTGAGGCTCCAAAGCCGGTTGTCCAGTTTGCTGGTAAAGTTGGTGACCAGGTAATGATTCTTTCAGGAGCATGGGAGAATACAGTTGGGGAAATTACAGCAATTAATGACGGCAAGCAGTGCCTGACCATTAATGTAGAAATGTTCGGCCGTGAAACACCGGTTGAGATTGGTTTTACAGACGTAAAACTTATGTAACAGAAAGCTTAAGCAGCTGCTTATGGGCATATAGGCAGTGAGGCATAAGCGTGGGAGATTGAAGCGGCAGATTTAAATCAGCCGTATCTTTCGCCAATTACCACATAATATTTAGGAGGTGCCTAAAATGGCAAAGAAAGTAACAGGTTATATCAAATTACAGATTCCTGCCGGCAAAGCTACACCGGCTCCACCAGTTGGTCCAGCTCTTGGTCAGCATGGTGTAAACATTGTAGAGTTTACAAAGCAGTTCAATGCAAAGACAGCAGATCAGGGAGATTTAATTATCCCGGTTGTTATCACAGTATATGCTGATAGAAGTTTCAGCTTTATTACAAAGACTCCGCCGGCAGCAGTTCTTTTAAAGAAGGCTTGCAACATTAAGTCAGGTTCTGGTACACCAAACAAGACAAAGGTTGCAAAGATTTCTAAGGAAGAAATCAAGAAGATTGCTGAATTAAAGATGCCAGACTTAAATGCTGCATCTATCGAGACTGCTATGTCTATGATAGAAGGAACAGCAAAGAGTATGGGAATCGTTGTAGAAGATTAATTGATTCATATTAATTTGATATATGTGGGAGGAAAGCAAGTCCCTTCCGATATTACCACTAGGAGGTTTTTTGATAATGAAAAGAGGAAAGAAATACGTTGAAGCGGCTAAGTTAATCGACCGCGCAACATTATATGAAGCTACAGATGCAGTTGCTCTTGTAAAGAAGTCTGCAGTAGCAAAATTTGACGAAACAATTGAAGCTCATATCAGAACAGGTTGTGATGGACGTCATGCTGATCAGCAGATCAGAGGTGCAGTTGTTCTTCCACACGGAACAGGTAAGACTGTTAAGGTTTTAGTTTTCGCTAAGGGTGCTAAGGCTGAAGAAGCTGAAGCAGCAGGCGCTGATTTCGTAGGCGGTGAGGAACTGATTCCTAAGATTCAGAATGATAACTGGTTCGATTTTGATGTTGTTGTTGCAACACCTGACATGATGGGCGTTGTTGGTCGTCTGGGACGTGTACTCGGTCCTAAGGGCTTAATGCCAAACCCGAAGGCTGGTACAGTTACAATGGATGTAACAAAAGCTGTTAATGATATCAAGGCTGGTAAGATTGAATACAGACTTGATAAGACAAATATCATTCACGTGCCAATTGGTAAGGCTTCATTTACTGAAGACCAGTTAGCGGACAACTTCCAGGCTATTATGGATGCAATCGTTAAGGCAAAGCCTTCAACATTAAAGGGTCAGTATTTAAGAAGTGTTGTACTTACTTCTACAATGGGTCCTGGTGTTAAGGTCAGCACAGCAAAATATGTTGGCTAATTTGTAAAAAACGGTTGACAACCTATATATGAAGATAGTATACTATCATTTGTTTGTGTGATACATCACACAATGCAATATTTTGCCTAAGACAGCAGGTCCCCATCCGGGGTTAAAGGTTATTCGCCTACCGAGGATTATGAAATGCGGCAGACAGACAGTCTGCGGTATATTAAGACATGAATCTACGTCCTCTGAAGTCTTGTGCTTTGGAGGACTTTTTTATGAATTGGGCAGAATTTATCCCTCTGGTGGGATACAAATCTAACAGGAGGTAACAAATTCATGGCAAAGGTAGAACTTAAAGCACCTATCGTAGACGAAATTTCAGGACACTTAAATGGCGCGCAGGGCGTTGTTTTAGTTGACTACCGTGGCTTAACTGTAGAGCAGGATACACAGCTTCGTAAGCAGTTAAGAGAAGCCGGTGTCGTTTACAAGGTATATAAGAATACTTTAGTAAAGAGAGCTATCGCAGGTACAGAATTCGAGCCAATGACAGATATGCTTGAAGGACCTACAGCAATTGCTATCTGCACTACAGATGCAACAGCTCCGGCTAGAATCCTTAGCAACTTCGCTAAGACAGCCGAAGCTCTTGAATTAAAGTGCGGTGTTGTTGAAGGAACATACTACGATGCAGCTGGCATTCAGACAATTGCTTCTATTCCGTCAAGAGACGAACTTCTCAGCAAGTTCCTTGGAAGCATCCAGTCACCTATTACAAACTTTGCACGTGTTATTAAGCAGATCGCTGAAAAGAACGAAGAAGTTGCTTAATTTCCGTGTCCGGATACAAAACGTATCCATGGAAATGTTGAACAGAGTCTGTACGGATACCGTATGGACGGTCCGGGCAGCAGCCCAATAATATAAAAGGAGAGTAAATAAATGACTACACAGGAAATCATTGAAGTTATTAAGGGATTATCAGTATTAGAATTAAACGATTTAGTTAAGGCTTGCGAAGAAGAATTCGGCGTATCTGCAGCAGCAGGCGTTGTTGTTGCAGCAGCAGGTGCTGGCGCAGCAGCAGGTGAAGAAAAGACAGAATTCGACGTAGAACTTACAGAAGCTGGCGCTAACAAGGTTAAGGTTATCAAGGTTGTTCGTGAAATCACAGGTCTTGGCTTAAAGGAAGCTAAGGAAGTTGTTGATGGCGCACCTAAGGTTGTTAAGGAAGGCGCTTCTAAGGAAGAAGCTGAAGAAATTCAGAAGAAGCTTGAAGCTGAAGGCGCTAAGGTTACTCTTAAGTAATTTTACCCACAACAGTATCAATATAAAATTAAGAACCGGATTCCTGCGGGAGTCCGGTTTTTTACGTTATAGAAATACTGTACGGCAGCGGTGTAATTCGTGAAAATGAATTTACTTTCAATTCTGAAAATGTTATAATATTCATAATTATGCGCGCAAATGTAATAAAAAGGAAAACTGGTAAAAATTATCATGTATAGTGCTTGACAGACAAGTGACTGTATGCTATTATGGACAATGCACTATTGTGTATGCTTATGCTTTTTTATTGCATTGCATATTAAAAATATCAGATTTTATATAAAAATAAACACAAGGGGTGAAACGTCAATGGAGAAAAACAGAATGCGTCCGGTCAAGGCAGGCAAGAGCATGAGAATGAGCTATTCAAGACAGAAAGAAGTTCTTGAAATGCCGAACCTTATTGAAGTTCAGAAGGACTCTTATCAGTGGTTCCTGGATGAAGGGTTAAAAGAAGTTTTTGATGATATCTCTCCAATAGCAGACTACAATGGCAGATTGAGTCTGGAATTTGTTGACTTTGCTTTATGCGAAGATGATGTCAAGTATTCTATTGAAGAATGTAAGGAAAGAGATGCTACATATGCAGCACCTCTGAAGGTAAGAGTAAGACTCCACAATAAGGAAAGTGAAGATATCAGCGAACATGAAATTTTCATGGGCGACCTTCCACTTATGACAAAGACGGGAACATTCGTTATCAACGGAGCAGAACGAGTTATCGTCAGCCAGCTGGTACGTTCACCAGGTATCTATTACGATATCCAGAAGGATAAGTACGGTAAGATTTTCCTTTACAGCTCACAGGTTATCCCAAACCGTGGTGCATGGTTAGAGTATGAAACAGATGCCAACGATGTGTTCTATGTTAAAGTAGATAGAAATAAAAAGGTTCCTGTAACCGTGCTGATTCGTGCACTCGGTTTCGGAACAAATGCTGAAATTATTGATATTTTCGGCGAAGAACCAAAGCTTCTTGCTACAATGGAGAAGGATACTTCTACAAACTATCAGGAAGGTATTTTAGAGCTTTATAAGAAGTTAAGACCGGGTGAACCGTTATCTGTAGATAGTGCGGAAGCGCTGATTTCAGGTATGTTCTTTGATCCGAGAAGATATGACCTTGCAAAGGTGGGAAGATATAAGTTTAATAAGAAGCTTTCTTTCAAGAGCAGACTTTCAGGACATATCCTTGCAGATGATGTTGTGGATACACAGGGCAATGTCATTGCACAGGCAGGCGATAAGCTTGACAGAGAAACAGCACAGGCAATTCAGGATGCAGCGGTTCCGGCAGTCTTCTTAAATGTAGATTTAAGAAACAGTGACGGTACAATTACAACAAAGAGAGTAAAAGTGCTGTCTAACATGGCAGTTGATATTACAAAATGGGTTGATATTTCAAAGGAAGAAGCAAGAGAACTCGGTGTTACAGAAGCTGTATTCTTCCCTGTACTCAGCCAGATTTTAGCTGAAAATGAATCACTTGAAGAAATCAAAGAAGCAATCTGCAAGAACATTGCCGATCTGATTCCAAAGCACATTACTGTAGAAGATATTATTGCTTCTATTAATTATAATATGCACCTTGAATACGGCGTTGGTACAAAGGATGATATTGATCACCTTGGTAACAGACGTATCAGAGCGGTCGGCGAACTGTTACAGAACCAGTTCAGAATCGGTATTTCCAGAATGGAAAGAGTTGTCAGGGAAAGAATGTCCACACAGGACTTAAGCGGTATTTCTCCGCAGTCACTGATTAACATTAAACCGGTTACGGCAGCGATTAAGGAATTCTTTGGAAGTTCCCAGCTGTCACAGTTCATGGATCAGAATAACCCGTTGTCAGAAATTACGCATAAAAGACGTCTTTCTGCATTAGGACCGGGTGGTCTGTCAAGAGATCGTGCCGGTTTCGAGGTTCGAGATGTTCACTATACACATTACGGAAGAATGTGTCCTATTGAAACACCTGAAGGTCCGAACATCGGTCTGATTAACTCACTTGCATCTTATGCAAGAATTAACGAATATGGTTTTGTAGAGGCACCGTACCGTCTGGTAGACAGAACCGATCCAAAGAATCCGCGTGTTACCGATGAAGTACAGTACTTTACGGCTGATGAAGAAGATGATTATCATGTAGCACAGGCGAATGCGGAAATTGACGAAGAAGGACATTTCGTTAAGAATACTGTATCCGGCCGTTACAGAGAAGAAACTTCTGAATTTGACAAGACACAGATTGAATTAATGGACGTATCGCCAAAGATGGTATTCTCTGTTGCGACATCCATGATTCCGTTCCTTCAGAACGATGACTGTACACGAGCGCTGATGGGTTCCAACATGCAGCGTCAGGCCGTACCGCTTCTGATGACAGAAGCACCGGTTATTGGTACAGGTATTGAAAATAAGACAGCAAGAGACTCAGGTGTCTGCGTTGTAGCAGAAGCAGACGGTGAAGTTCTTTTGTCTGAATCTGATAAAATTATTGTAAGAGAAGATGACGGCAAGGTACATGAGTATAAGCTGACAAAGTTCTCAAGAAGTAACCAGAGCAACTGCTATAACCAGCGTCCAATCGTATTTAAAGGTGACAAGGTGAAGGAAGGCGATGTTATCGCAGATGGTCCTTCTACACAGAATGGTGAAATTGCATTAGGTAAGAACCCGTTAATCGGTTTCATGACATGGGAAGGTTACAACTACGAAGATGCTGTATTATTAAGTGAACGTCTGGTGCGTGATGATGTATACACTTCTATCCATATTGAAGAATATGAAATCGAAGCCCGTGATACAAAGTTAGGACCGGAAGAAATCACAAGAGATATTCCTTCCGCAAGCAGTGATTCTATCAAGGATCTGGATGAAAACGGTGTGATCCGCATCGGTGCAGAAGTACGTGCCGGAGATATTCTGGTTGGTAAAGTAACACCAAAGGGTGAAACAGAACTGACAGCCGAAGAAAGACTGCTTCGTGCAATCTTTGGTGAAAAGGCAAGAGAAGTAAGAGATACTTCATTAAAGGTACCTCATGGTGAATATGGTATCGTTGTGGCAGTGAAGACATTTACAAGAGAAAACAGCGATGAACTGGCACCGGGTGTCAGCAAGTCTGTCCGCATCTATATTGCACAGAAGAGAAAGATTTCTGTAGGTGATAAGATGGCCGGCCGTCATGGTAACAAGGGTGTCGTTTCCAGAGTTCTCCCTGTGGAAGATATGCCATTCCTTCCAAACGGACGTCCGCTTGATATCGTCTTAAACCCTCTGGGTGTGCCTTCACGAATGAATATCGGACAGGTGCTTGAAATCCATTTAAGTCTTGCAGCAAAGGTGCTTGGCTTTAACATTTCTACACCGGTATTCGACGGTGCAGACGAAAATGATATTATGGATACACTGGATATGGCAAATGACTATGCAAATACACCTTTTGATGATGAAGAATTACAGCGTGAAAAGGCAGCTGCACAGGAAAATGGCGAAGATTATCCGGAAGATATGGTAACATTTACAGATAAATATAAAGAACTGCTGAATCCTGACGTATTCCAGTATCTGAGTGACAACAGAGCACACAGAGAAGAATGGAAGGGTGTTCCAATCGGACGTGACGGTAAGGTAAGACTGCGTGACGGACGTACAGGTGAATATTTTGACAGCCCTGTAACAATCGGTTTCATGCACTACTTAAAGCTCCATCATCTGGTTGATGATAAGATTCATGCACGTTCAACAGGTCCTTACTCACTTGTAACACAGCAGCCGCTCGGTGGTAAAGCACAGTTCGGTGGACAGCGTTTCGGTGAAATGGAAGTTTGGGCACTGGAAGCTTACGGTGCATCATATACATTACAGGAAATCCTGACTGTGAAGTCCGATGATGTTGTAGGACGAGTTCGTACTTACGAAGCAATTATCAAGGGTGAAAATATCCCTGAACCGGGTATTCCGGAATCCTTCAAGGTACTTTTAAAGGAACTCCAGTCCCTGGCATTAGACGTAAGAGTGCTTGATAAGGATAACAATGAAGTGAAACTGCTTGAAAGCTCTGAATACGAAGTAACTGACTTCAAGAAAGTTCTTGATGATGGCAGATACAGACGTGACAGCAGAGAAGAGGAAGCAGAATATGCTAAGAATGGTTCAACCATTCAGACAGTCGGTGAAGACGGCTTTGAAGATGCAGAGGATGTAGAGTATGCCGGCGATGATGCATTTGATGATGCAGATGATTATGGCGATGGCAATTCAGATATGATGGATTAATAGAAGGGAGCACGATCATGGCAGAAGAATCAAAAAGAGATTTGACCAGTCAGTCTATGAAGTTTGATAAGATTCAGATTAAACTGGCTTCTCCGGAGGATATTTTAGAGTGGTCTCACGGTGAGGTTACAAAGCCGGAGACAATCAACTACAGAACTTTAAAACCGGAAAAAGATGGTTTGTATTGTGAAAGAATCTTTGGACCGAGTAAGGACTGGGAGTGTCACTGCGGTAAATATAAGAAAATCAAAGATAAGGGTATTATCTGCGATAAGTGTGGTGTCGAAGTAACAAAGGCCAGTGTCCGTAGAGATCGTATGGGACATATCCATTTAGCGGCTCCTGTTTCCCATATCTGGTATTTTAAGGGAATTCCTAGCCGTATGGATCTGATTCTGGACATCGGACCGAAGAACCTTGAAAAAGTATTATATTTTGCAGCTTATATTGTAATTGATCCGGGTACGACAGAAATTCCGTTCAAGAAGATTTTAACAGAACAGGAATACCGTGAACTCTACGATCAGTACGGCAATACATTCCGTGTCGGCATGGGTGCGGAAGCCATTTATGAACTGCTTAAAAATGTAGATTTGGAATCAGAAGTTGCAAAGTTAAAGGAAGAACTTGAAAATACAACTTCCCAGAAGGCAGCAAGACTCATTAAGAGAATTGAAGTCATGGAAGCGTTTTTAACAGCCGGAACAAGACCGGAATGGATGATCTTAACTGAAATTCCGGTAATCCCACCGGATTTAAGACCAATGGTACAGTTAGACGGTGGACGTTTTGCAACATCCGATTTAAATGACTTATATAGAAGAATCATCAACAGAAACAACAGACTTGCACGTCTGATTGAGCTGGGCGCTCCGGAAATCATTATCCGTAATGAAAAGAGAATGCTTCAGGAAGCTGTTGATGCCCTGATTGATAACGGACGTAGAAACGGACGTCCGGTAACAGGTCCTGGTAACAGAGCGTTAAAGTCACTTTCAGACCTGTTAAAGGGTAAGCAGGGACGTTTCCGTCAGAACCTCCTTGGTAAGCGAGTTGACTATTCAGGTCGTTCTGTTATCGTTGTAGGTCCTGAATTAAAGATTTATCAGTGTGGTCTTCCAAAGGAAATGGCAATTGAGCTGTTTAAGCCGTTTGTTATGAGAGAACTGGTAAGACGTGGACTGGCTGACAATATTAAGAAAGCGAAAAAGAGCGTAGAACATCTTGAAAACAGCGTATGGGATGTGCTGGAAGATGTTATCAAAGAGCATCCGGTTATGTTAAACCGTGCTCCTACACTGCACAGACTTGGTATTCAGGCATTCGAGCCAATCCTTGTAGAAGGTAAGGCAATTAAGCTGCATCCGCTTGTTTGTACAGCGTTCAACGCCGATTTCGATGGTGACCAGATGGCCGTCCATCTGCCACTTTCAGTAGAAGCACAGGCAGAATGCCGCTTCATGCTGCTTTCACCAAACAACCTGTTAAAGCCGTCTGATGGTGGCCCTGTAGCTGTTCCTTCACAGGATATGGTTCTTGGTATTTACTATCTGACACAGGAAAGACCGGGGGCAAAGGGTGAAGGTAAGTTCTTTAAGAATGTAAACGAAGCACTTCTTGCATATGAAAACGGAGTTATTACATTACACTCTAAGATTTTAGTTCATATGACAAAGACCGATGCAGAAGGCAATACCGTTTCAGGTAATGTAGAATCTACACTGGGAAGATTCATTTTCAATGAAATTCTCCCACAGGATTTAGGATATGTAGACAGAAGCAAGGAAGAAAACCAGATGCTTCTGGAGGTTGATTTCCATGTAGGAAAGAAGCAGTTAAAGGATATTTTACAGCACGTTATTAATACCCACGGTACAACGACAACAGCCGAAGTACTTGATGATATTAAGGCAATGGGTTATAAGTATTCTACAAGAGCAGCCATGACCGTTTCTATTTCAGAAATGACTGTGCCGCCGATTAAGAAGAAACTGATTTCCGATGCAGAAAAGAAGGTTGAACAGATTACTGTAAACTACAACAGAGGTCGTTCAACAGATGAAGAAAGACATAAGAATGTTATCCGCGTATGGCAGGAAACGGATGAGGCATTAAAGGATGCCCTGATTGAAGGTCTTGATAAATACAACAACATCTTCATGATGGCCGATTCAGGTGCCCGTGGTTCTAACCAGCAGATTAAGCAGCTTGCAGGTATGCGTGGTTTGATGGCAGATACATCCGGTAATACAATCGAACTCCCAATCAAGTCCAACTTCCGTGAAGGTCTTGATGTACTGGAATACTTCATTTCAGCGCATGGTGCGCGTAAGGGTCTGTCCGATACAGCGCTTCGTACAGCCGATTCAGGATACCTTACAAGACGTCTTGTAGACGTATCACAGGATTTGATTATCAGAGAAACAGACTGCAGCGCCGGTAAGGCAATTCCGGGTATGTATGTATCTGAATTCGTAAATGATAAGGCAACTGCAAGCAGTGATGCAAAGGCAGATATCCTTGAATCATTAGAAGAACGTATTACAGGCAGATATCTTGCAGAAGACATCATTGATCCGTCTACCGGTGAAGTGATTTTAGCTGCAAACCACCTTGTAACACCAAAGAGAGCAGCACAGATTGTTGCAACAGGTGTTGAAAAGGTTAAAATCAGAACAATTCTTACCTGCCGTTCACACATTGGTGTATGTGCAAAGTGCTACGGTTCTAACATGGCGACAGGTCAGACCGTACAGGTTGGTGAAGCTGTTGGTATTATCGCTGCCCAGTCTATCGGTGAACCGGGTACACAGCTTACTATGCGTACTTTCCATACAGGTGGTGTTGCCGGTGATAATATTACACAGGGTCTTCCTCGTGTCGAAGAACTTTTTGAAGCAAGAAAGCCAAAGGCACTTGCTGTACTGGCAGAGTTTGGCGGTGTCGTAAGCTTTGCAAAGACAGAAAAGAAGACAGATATTGTTATTACAGACGATGATGGTAACTCAAAGGCTTATCCTGTATCTAGAGATACAAGAGTCAAGGTTCAGGAAGGTCAGATTGTTGTAAAGGGTGAAGAAATCACAGAAGGTTCTGAAAATCCTCATGATATCGTAAGAATCCTCGGCGTACGTGCCGTACAGGATTACGTACTGCGTGAAGTTCAGAAGGTTTACCGTATCCAGGGTGTAGAAATCAACGATAAGCATATCGAATTGATTGTACGCCAGATGTTAAAGAAGATTGTTATTGAATCTCCTGGAGATTCAGAATTCCTGACAGGTTCTCAGGTAGATACAATTGAATTTACGGAAGTAAACGAAAAGCTGGAAGAGGAAGGCAAGACTCCTGCAACAGGTACTTCAATTATTCTGGGTATTACAAAGGCTTCTCTTGCAACAAATTCATTCCTGTCAGCTGCTTCCTTCCAGGAAACAACAAAGGTTCTGACAGATGCCGCTATTAACGGCAAGGTCGATCCGCTGATTGGTCTGAAGGAAAACGTTATCATTGGTAAACTGATTCCTGCCGGTACAGGTATGAAGCGTTATCAGAACGTTGAACTGGATTCTAATGAAAGGGTCCGCAAAGAAATTGAAGAAGAAGCAGCCGAAAGAGCAAAAGAGGAAGCTGCATCTGACATTTCTGATGACGAAACACTGGAACTGACGGAAGAAGAAGTTACAGTAACAGAATAAAACTAAAGCCGTTTCAGGCATAGGATAAAAAGTTCCGGTATAGTGGTAATGCACTGTACCGGAATTTTTGGTTTTTACAGAAAAAGTTTGAGCAGATATATCTTTGAGCTAAAAATTTTAAAAAGTGCTTGACATATAAAAATATAAAATATATACTAAACAAGTGTGTGATAACAGGAAAGCCCTGCTATGCCACATTATTCAGAAATGAACTGAATATGCAACCATGAATTATTCTAATTCCGGGAGGTGAAAAAGGAATGCCTACATTTAACCAGTTAGTAAGACAGGGAAGAAAAACAACAGTAAAGAAGTCTACAGCACCAGCTCTTCAGAAGGGATACAACTCACTTCAGAAGAAAGCAACAGACGTAGCTGCTCCACAGAAGAGAGGCGTTTGTACAGCTGTTAAGACTGCAACACCTAAGAAGCCTAACTCAGCCCTTAGAAAGATTGCCAGAGTTCGTCTTTCAAACGGTATTGAAGTAACATCTTATATCCCAGGTGAAGGACACAATCTTCAGGAACACAGCGTTGTTCTGATCAGAGGTGGACGTGTTAAGGATTTACCAGGTACAAGATATCACATCGTTCGTGGTGTACTTGATACAGCAGGTGTCGCTAAGAGAAGACAGGCACGTTCTAAATACGGTGCCAAGAGACCTAAGGATGCTAAATAATTAGTATCGTAAAGGCAAATTGCAGGTTGGCAGATTTTCTAAAAACCATGCAGTAAAACGCGGAAATGGTCCGCATTTATTCACAATATGATTTATAACAAGTGCCGGAGTTAGATTAATCCGAAGGTTGCAGGTTTAAGATATACCGCGCACGTACACAGCCGATTATCCCGATGGCGGCAGCCTTTATTGGATGTCGCAGGTGGAAAAAGGTCATATATATTTGTGAGTACCGATGAATTAATGAATATTGTTAAGGAGGGAAGAACCGTGCCACGTAAAGGACATACTCAGAAAAGAGATGTATTAGCAGATCCTATTTACAATAATAAGGTCGTGACAAAGCTTATCAACAACATTATGCTTGATGGTAAGAGAGGAGTTGCCCAGAAGATTGTATACGGAGCATTTGACAGAGTCGCAGCAAAGACTGAAAGACCTGCTATCGAAGTTTTCGAAGAAGCTATGAACAATATCATGCCAGTTCTTGAAGTTAAGGCTAGACGTATCGGTGGTGCTACTTATCAGGTACCGATCGAAGTTAAGCCGGACAGAAGACAGGCTTTAGCTCTTCGTTGGATGACAGCTTATTCTCGTGCAAGAGGCGAGAAGACAATGGAAGAAAGACTTGCAAATGAAATCCTCGATGCTGCAAACAATACAGGATCTTCTGTAAAGAAGAAAGAAGATATGCACAAGATGGCAGAAGCAAACAAGGCTTTTGCTCATTACAGATTCTAATAATATAGGAGGATTTACCGATGGCTGGAAGAGAATATCCATTGGAGAGAACCAGAAATATTGGTATCATGGCTCATATCGATGCAGGTAAGACTACATTAACAGAGCGTATCCTTTATTATACTGGTGTAAACCACAAAATTGGTGATACTCATGAAGGTACTGCTACCATGGACTGGATGGCCCAGGAGCAGGAAAGAGGTATCACAATTACTTCAGCTGCTACAACATGTCACTGGACACCGGAAAAAGAAGGTAAGCCAGATAAGACACAGCCAGAATACCGTATCAACATCATTGATACTCCGGGTCACGTTGACTTCACAGTAGAAGTTGAACGTTCACTTAGAGTTCTTGATGGTGCTGTAGGTGTGTTCGATGCTCAGAACGGTGTAGAACCGCAGTCAGAGAACGTATGGCGTCAGGCTGATAAATACAATGTACCACGTATGGCTTTCATGAACAAGATGGATAAGATGGGTGCAGATTTCTTTGGATCATGCAACCAGCTTATAACAAAGCTTGGTAAGAATCCTGTACTTGTACAGATTCCGATTGGTAAGGAAGATGAATTTAAGGGTATCATCGACTTATTTGAAATGAAGGCTTATGTCTTTAACGGAGATAAGGGTGATGATATTTCCGTAGGTGAAATTCCTGATGATTTAAAGGATCAGGCTCAGGAATATCATGACAAGCTCATTGAACAGTGTGCTGAACTTGATGAAGACCTTATGGAAAAGTTCTTTAATGATGAAGAACTTACAATTCCTGAATTAAAGGCAGCTTTAAGAAAGGGTACTATCGAAGGTACAGCAATTCCTTGTCTTTGCGGTACAGCTTATAAGAACAAGGGTGTTCAGAAGCTTCTTGATGCAGTTATCGAATACATGCCTGCACCAACAGATATCCCGGATATCACAGGTGTTGATGAAGACGGTAACGAAGTTACAAGAAAGTCATCTGATGAAGAACCATTCTCAGCTCTTGCATTCAAGATTATGACAGACCCATTCGTTGGTAAGCTGGCATTCTTCAGAGTTTACTCTGGTACATTGAACGGTGGTTCATATGTATTAAATGCAAACAAGAACAAGAAGGAAAGAGTTGGCCGTATCCTTCAGATGCATGCTAACAACAGAAAAGAAATTGATAAGGTTTATTCTGGAGATATCGCAGCTGCTGTAGGTCTGAAGTTCACTGTAACAGGTGATACAATCTGTGACGAACAGCATCCGGTTATCTTAGAGTCAATGGAATTCCCAGAGCCGGTTATCGAACTTGCTATCGAACCAAAGACTAAGAATGACCAGGGTAAGATGGGTGAAGCTTTAGCAAAGCTTGCTGAAGAAGATCCGACATTCCGTGCCCACACAGATCAGGAAACCGGTCAGACAATTATCGCAGGTATGGGTGAACTTCATCTTGATATCATCGTAGACAGACTTCTTCGTGAATTCAAGGTAGAAGCAAACGTAGGTGCTCCACAGGTTGCTTACAGAGAATGCTTTACAAAGGCAGTTGATGTTGATAGTAAGTATGCTAAGCAGTCAGGTGGTCGTGGTCAGTATGGTCACTGTAAAGTACGTTTCTCACCACTTGAAGCAAACGTTGATAAGTTCGATGTTGAAACAAAGAATACAGTATTAATCAATGAGCCTCCGGTACTTTTCTGTGAATCATCAGTAGTTGGTGGTGCTATTCCTAAGGAATACATCCCTTCAGTTGCAGATGGTATCCGTGAAGCCGCTAACTCAGGTATTTTAGCTGGATTCCCGGTTCTCGGACTTAGAGCAGATATCTATGATGGATCTTACCATGAAGTCGATTCATCAGAAATGGCATTCCACATTGCCGGTTCTATGGCATTTAAGGATGCTATGGCTAAGGCAGCTCCGGCACTTCTTGAGCCAATCATGAAGGTTGAAGTTACAATGCCGGAAGAATACATGGGTGATGTTATCGGTGATATCAACTCTCGTAGAGGACGTATCGAAGGTATGGAAGATATCTCAGGTGGTAAGATGATTAAAGCATTCGTTCCGCTTTCAGAGATGTTCGGATATGCTACAGACCTTCGTTCTAAGACACAGGGTCGTGGTAACTACTCTATGTTCTTTGATAAGTATGAACAGGCTCCAAAGTCCGTTCAGGATAAGGTTATTGCTTCAAGAGCAAAATAATCTAATAAAAATATAGTTGCAAAATATTTAAAAATGCAATATAATAGATTTTAGCTATGAAACCCCATAAAGGGTATGAATCATTTTAAGGAGGATTTTAAACAATGGCAAAGGCTAAATTTGAAAGAACTAAACCACATTGTAACATTGGTACAATTGGACACGTAGATCATGGTAAGACTACACTTACAGCTGCTATCACAAAGACTCTTCATGAGAGACTTGGTACAGGTGAAGCTGTTGCATTCGAAAATATCGATAAGGCTCCAGAAGAAAGAGAAAGAGGTATCACAATCTCTACAGCTCACGTTGAATATGAAACAGAAAAGAGACATTACGCTCACGTTGACTGCCCAGGTCATGCCGATTACGTTAAGAACATGATCACTGGTGCTGCTCAGATGGATGCTGGTATCCTCGTAGTAGCTGCTACAGATGGTGTTATGGCTCAGACAAGAGAACATATCCTTCTTGCTCGTCAGGTAGGTGTTCCTTACATCGTTGTATTCATGAACAAGTGTGATATGGTTGATGATCCGGAACTTCTTGAATTAGTAGATATGGAAATCAGAGAACTCCTTAACGAGTATGGCTTCCCAGGCGATGACACACCAATCATCCAGGGTTCAGCTCTTAAGGCTCTTGAAGATCCGAACAGCGAATGGGGCGATAAGATTCTTGAACTTATGCACACAATCGATGAATATGTTCCAGATCCAGAAAGAGATACAGATAAGCCATTCCTTATGCCAGTAGAAGACGTATTCTCTATCACAGGTCGTGGTACTGTTGCTACAGGTAGAGTAGAACGTGGTGTTCTTCATATAAATGAAGAAGTTGAAATCGTTGGTATCCATGATGACATTCGTAAGGTTGTTGTAACTGGTATCGAAATGTTCAGAAAGCTTCTTGATGAAGCACAGCCAGGTGATAACATTGGTGCACTTCTTAGAGGTGTTCAGAGAGACGAAATCCAGAGAGGACAGGTTCTCTGCAAGCCAGGTTCAATCACACCTCATCACAAGTTTACAGCTCAGGTTTACGTATTAACAAAGGACGAAGGTGGACGTCATACTCCATTCTTCAACAACTACAGACCACAGTTCTACTTCAGAACAACTGATGTTACTGGTGTTTGTGAACTTCCAGCTGGTACAGAAATGTGCATGCCTGGTGATAACGTAGAAATGACAGTTGAACTTATCCACAACGTAGCTATGGAGCAGGGTCTTCGTTTCGCTATCCGTGAAGGTGGACGTACAGTAGGTTCAGGTGCTGTTGCTACAATCATTGAGTAATTTTATTGGTTGATGTACTCAGTATTTATACAGTAAATTTAAAGGCTTCCGGGAAAATCCCGGAAGCCTTTTTTTGGCTTGCTCAGCCATTTATATTCTTAAATTTTTACCACCACTTCTCACGGTAAGAGTACTCTCCACGGTAATTAGAAGCATTATAATCAGGATATTTGAAAGGTGCATATACTTCAGCTTTAGGTGCATCATCCTGTGTATATATGTACATTGAATCATAATCCCATGTCACAATTTCATCACGGGCATCGCCGTAGAGATTTACAGCTTCTGCACACATGGTAGGATGACCGTCATCAGGGAACTTAACAACCTGAATACCTCTGCCATCAATCATTCCACCGCGCTCTACATCAGCATTAAGAAGAATGAAGTCCTGACCGTCACCAGTCCAGTTTACAGGTGTTAAAAGATTACCATTAAGCTCATTTTCCATTTCCCATAACTGGTTACCTTCGCTGTCATAGAAATATATAATTCCCTGATGTCCCCAGAAATTAACAACAACCATTTCATAACCTGGGCGGTCAGGAAGGTAATTAGCGAGACTGACACGCTGTGCATGACCTATGCCATCCTTTTTGAGAAGTTTTCCGTTAAAATCAGATATCAGGAAGCCTTCCTTTCCCGCAACGCAGGCAAAGAATTTAGTGCCTTTATGTGGACCGGATTCGAATCTTCCTGGAACAATTTCATCAATGTGGTCTTCATTAACAGGCATAGTCCACATCTTGTTACCGTGGCAGTCAAGCATGTTATAACCTACCAGAAGTTCATCATGCCCATCCCCGTTAATATCAATTGCAAAAGGAAAATGCCCGGTATTCTTATCACTCTGGAAATGCCACATAACCTCCAGGTCATCGTTAAGTGCATACACCCTGCAATAACGATCCTTAATAAGAATATCACGTGGCTTATCAAGACCACGGAAATTGCATATACGCATACCGTCAGGGTTAATTCTGTCAAAAGCATAGATTTTATCAGGAACACCGATAATCGTTCCATCCTCTTCTGTTGTGGAGAAAGGTGTTCTGGTGCGTTTCTTGACTTCACCTGTTTTGCCATCAAGAATAAGGACTTCAAAATTCTTGGCGGTTATAACCTCGTCAAAACCATCACCATCAATATCGTATATCTGCATAGGCATGTCAGCTGATATAGTGCCAATGTCGTGATTATTGGTTGGTTCACCGTGCTGCCATAAAATATTGCCGTCAAGGTCAAATGCGGTGAGACAGCTGATGGTTCCATAAGCATCACGGTTTACTCTTTTCTGGCACTGTGCCA
Organism: Lachnospira intestinalis; assembly: GCF_040095895.1. Classification (NCBI taxonomy): domain Bacteria; kingdom Bacillati; phylum Bacillota; class Clostridia; order Lachnospirales; family Lachnospiraceae; genus Lachnospira; species Lachnospira intestinalis. The sequence goes on along the minus strand of NZ_JBBMFS010000003.1, from coordinate 113,674 downwards.
TAACCATCTGGTATTCACCGTTGCCAAGAAGATGACCAAAACGAAGCTGCCTTCCGGTGCCACAGCCCTTAAGATTAATCTTTTTGAGAAGCTTCATCTTAGGATAATGTGCCTGTGCATCTTCACATTCAGCTTTATAAGCATTTCTTGCAGCATCAATAGAAGCAGCAGTACTTTCAGAAGTAGTAACATTTACAAAACCAAACTGTGCAGGGATAGTTGCTGTAACGGCGACTTTGCCACCCTGTACGGCATATTCAGTGTCAATGTCAAAATAGACCTTATCATCAACGCTGCATATAACATGGCTGCCTTTAATTTCTGCTTTAAGGATATAAGTATCGTCACAGTTGTAGTTAAAAGCTACAGAATCAAGAATAGTAACCTCTTCTTTATGACGGTATTCAACTCTCAGTTCATGTTCTTCAAAAACAAGGACAAGAAGATTAGCAGAGTTCTGACAACAAAAACCAATGCCGGCATTACCCCATTTGGTAGTAAACATACGGACACTTGCAGTTATAGTATAATCACGCCAGAATCTGTCGCCGCTTGTAAGCATAGGAAAAGTCCGGTGGGGCTTGTCATTGCGGATACGCATCTGCTCCATAAAATGTTTTCCATTATATTCAGAAATAATCCAGGAAGCACCCTGACCGTTATAAGTGTGGTTGCATACCGGGTCATGCCATTTACCATAATATCCGGGATAATGGATAAAATGATACTCACCCATTGCCGAATGATTCTTATCATAAGGGAATTCACCAATGGGAAAATCAGAGAAATCTTCATTAAGTAAAATAAAATCTGCCATAATAACCTCCATTCTTAAAAAAAATAATAAAATGGTACATTGCCGCATTCTTGGTATATAAATAATATCTAACGAAGCAAATCATATACTGATTATAGGTCGTTTATAGAGAAAATGTTACTGATTTTTTACATATTTTTGAGATTTTGGAAGATTTCGTGCAGTTTTTTGTAGCTATAAAAATACAATATGAATATAATAAAAGCGTATTAAGAAGCAATATATAAGATTCTATTGTCCCATTTCATGAATAATGTTAAAATAATACTAAATACAATTCAAATCGGGCAGTGGGGAAGCAGATTTAAGATATAAATAACATTTAGAAAGCGGAAATAATATATGAAAAAAAGAAAAGTGTTTTTAAAAGATATTATCGCACAATCTCCTGAAAAAGAGTATGGACAGCTGTATGCAGATATTATGCTCGAACTCTCACAGGGAACGCTGGTACCGGTCCGCAGTGCAGGAACGAATGGTAAAAAGCCGGCGCTTCCCGTGGCATTCTGGGAGTATGTGAAAGAGCCGGATTACGGTGATGTCAGTGAAAAGCTGGATTTTAAGCTGCATCCGCTTCTTCATACAACGTATTACCGGAAACACCCGGAACAGTTTGCACAGGATGAAGATAAAATTATGCGTCTGAGTACGTATCTGACAGAGCATATAGATTTATTAGAACTTCCCGAAACAATGAATGAACGCAGTTTTGAAATTTTCGGGAGAGAGAAATTTTTTCAGCAGGAAGGCGGGCTGCAATTCTGCAGCAGGCTTGGAATTGAGCGCGGTCAGCTGAATTTTTATGATACGGCAGAGCCGCTTTCTTATTATTCTTATACCAAAAAGACCCCACAGAATATTTTAATAATTGAAAATAAAGATACATTTTTTGATATCCGCAGATATATGAACCATGTTGATAACCGGATTTTGGGGAAAATGTTTGATACGGTAATTTACGGTGCCGGAAAAGGGATTTACAGGACATTTTCAGACTATGTACAGGGGGCAGAAGATTATTTTAATGCAGAAAATATGCTGTATTATTTTGGGGATCTGGACTATGAGGGAATATTAATATATGAACATCTGGCAGGTATGCCGTGGGAAAATTTATCAGGAAAGGCAGTACGGATTGATTTATTTGTGACAGCTTATGAAAAGATGTTGGACAAGGCAGAAAATACCGGCTTGGAAAATCTACCCGATACAAAGGAAAAGCAGAATTCCAATATAGGAACGTTATTTTTATCTTTTTTTAAACAGAGGTATCAGGAACAGATTGTGCAGATTCTTCGCGCAGGCAAATATATACCGCAGGAAATATTAAATGAACATGATTGGGGATAAAAATGGAGCCAAAAGATTTTCTGAAAAATTTTGATAAAAGAATGAAATGTGTCGGACGGTATGCTGTGCTTTGCGGCAACAGTTTTGATAAAAAAACGTGGAAAGAATATGGTATTGAAACGAAGGACGAGCAGATGAATATGCTGTTTACCCTGCTGTTATACATTATGGAATATTCATTAAAAGAGGAAGACTGTACGATTGATGATATTGCACTGTTTTTAGAGGATATATCATTTGAGTATTATAACCGGAAGATCAGCTTTGATAAGAGTCGGGATTTTGCTCGTTTCATGGTAGAGGAAGTGCTTGGAAACGCCGGAAATTCAATGTATTTTAAGGTGTTCCGGTATGAAACAAAGTCTTATGGCGAGGTGAATATCCGCTATATTGATAATAAGGTTGTTTATCAGGACGGCGGTGTGAAAAGAACTTCTTATTTCCTGACGGAGGAAGGCTACAATATGGTGCTTGCGACCATGGAAATGGAGAATAATCTCAAACTGACGGTTCATGAAATGCTTTTTAAGCTGCATCTGGAAAAAGCCGACTATAATAAAGCGGTTGAAGATATTAAAAATGTTTTCGGACAGTTAAGAAAGCAGAGCCAGAAGATTCAGGAGGCTGTTCATGCCGTCAAAAGAAATGCATTGTCGTATTCTATAGAAGAATATCGCCAGCTTGTGGAAGAAAATATCAGCACGGTTGTGGAAACGCGTGAGAAATTTAACATGCACCGGGAATTTATTGAAGAAAAAATTAAAGAGTTTGAAGAAAAAGAGATGAATGCACAGGATTTTACGGCGAAAGAAAAGGAAAATCTGAACTCTCTGCGAGTGATTGGACGTTATCTTACAGGAACACTTGATGAGCATCAGAAAATTTTAGGACAGCATTTTGATTTGAAAAAACTTTATGATTATGAGCTGGAAAACTACTCAAATATGACAATGGTGCAGCGTTTTCCGTTTAGAAGCGGCATTTATGACAAGATTTTAAAAGATGCTGCACTGCTTATCAATGCGGACAGGATTTTAAATCCGCTGTTTATCGGGCAGACAGACAAAATCTTTAATCCGGAAAAAATGCTGGAATTTCAGAAGAAACTCAAAAAATCAGAAGTGCCGGAAGAAGAAACACAGCTTGATTTTGATGCCAATGCTTACAATCTTGAAAGAGAGCAAAAGCACAGGGAGCGGATGAAAAAATATGAAGACAGTGTCCGTGTGCTGATGTATGAACTTTCAGAACGCAGGGAAATGGATTTGAAAGATTTAAGCACACAGCTTTCTATGGAAAGCAGAGAAAAGCTGATACCGACAGCACAGATTTTCAGGGAAATTATCATTGAATTTCTGACGGCAGGAGAGATTCATCTGCATGCACTCCGCAAAGAACAGGAAGGATATCTTATGGATACGTCAGAAGGATTTGTATTAAATGAAATGCTGCTTACAGTAACGGAAGAGGCGGCACTAAAAAAAATAAATACCATTTATATTGAACCGTGCGAAGAAGTACCGCCGGTTTATTTTAAAGATGTAAAAGATGAACAGGGAAACATTAAAAATATAAAATGTTCCAACGTGAAATTCAGATGTGAGGAGGGGCAGTAATGGCATATGAAGCAGAAAATATCGTGTACAGCCAGAAAATATTTTATTATCTGCTGTGTCACGGTGCATTAAGTGATGCCGATTCGGGCGTCAATGAATTATATAGGGCGTATGTGGAAAATGAGGAGGTCCTGCACCTTGTAAAGAGCCAGGCAGAGATTGCCGAATGCCGCGTGGAGCGGTATGGCAGTACGATTTATCTGATGCCGGAGATTGATAATAAATATCTGGGATTTACAAAGGCAGATTTAAAGAAAGCTATTTGCAAGCCGAATGCAACAGACAGGGATTATTACCTGTCACAGTTTGTAATACTGACACTGCTGGCAGAATTTTTTGACGGTCAGGGCAGTATGGCAAAATCACGCGAATTTTTAAAGCTGGGCGAATTGCAGAATACGGTATCGGAGCGGCTGCGGGCAGGATTTGCCATGGAACGGGAACGGGAAAATGATGACCGGGCGGCACATGAATTATATGAAAATGTACTTGATTATAAAAGCATGAGTGAGGCGTATGAAGCATTAAAAAGTATTGAAAGCGGAAGCCGCTCTAAATATACAAAAGAGGGATTTGTCAGTATTATTTGTGAATTTCTTGACAAACAGGGGCTGATTGTATTTATTGCAGAAGATGAAATGATTAAGACAACGCCGAAGCTGGATAATATTATGGAGTATAAATTGTTAAATAAGGAAAATTACGACAGAATAATGGAAGCACTGGGGGTAAGCCATGAGTAAAATATCACGAATCCGAATATTAAATCTGAATTATAACCACAATGCAATCAGAATTGATGATGAAACATTTGACCTTGGCGGGGAAAGCACGCTGCTTTCCCTGCGCAACGGCGGTGGAAAAAGTGTGCTGGTGCAGATGATTGTGGGGCTGTTTGTTAACAAGACTTACAGGGATTTTGGAGACAGGGCATTTAAAAGCTATTTTACAACGGGCAGACCGACATTTATTATGACAGAGTGGCAGCTTGATGCAGGAAATGAACGTTTTCTTGCAGGAATGATGATCCGGAAAAGCCAGAAGGATGACCAGGATACGGAAGAACTGGAAATCATCGCATTTACCGGAAGCTATGCACAGGGCTGCCGTTATGACATGGACAATATTGCGGTAATAAAGACAGACGGCAATAGAAAATCACTGAAAGGATTCGGGGAGTGCCGAAGCTTATTTGAAGAAATCAGTAAGGATAAAGAGGGGAATTTTAAATATTACGATTTATCATCTAAATATGCAAGAAGCCAGTATTTTACTACACTTCGGCAGTATCAGATTTACAATAAAGAGTGGGAGAGCATTATCCGTAAGGTCAATCAGAAAGAGTCAGGACTGTCGGAATTGTTTAATAATGCCAAGGATGAAAAAAATCTTGTGGAAAACTGGTTTTTAAGACCAGTTGAGGATAAGCTCAATCAGGATAAAAATAAGATGGAAGAATTCAGAAATCTTACCCGCAAGTTTATTGAGCAATACAAAAGCAATCAGTCTAAAATTTCACGGAAAGCTGTTATAGAACAATACTTTGAGGATACAAAGCCGCTAAAAACGGATATTGACTTGTATACACAACAACAGGAAAATGCTGCTGCATATAAAACAGAGATTGTTTTATATGCAGCAGTGCTGCGGGAAGTGATTGGAAAACTGGAAACAGAAATCACAGAAAAAAGACAGCAGGAGCAGGAGGCTGACAGACAGCTGCGCCAGATTACTTATGAGCAGATTTCCTGCGCGGTGTATGAATATGAAGATGAGAAAAAAGAAGCTGTATTAGAACGGATTGAGCAGGAAACACAGATTACAAGACTCTCAGAAGTCCGGGAAAATCTGTTGAAACAGCTTAATGCGTATGATTGCAGCCGTATTTATGCAGAAATAAAAGAACTGGAGCAGGAAAAAGCGGAAACTGATGAAAAAATTGATGTACTGTTAAAGGATTCTAAAGACCATAATGCAGAGATTGAAGCAATCGGACACCGGCTGTATCTGTTTTATACCGGTGAAATGCAAAAAAATATGCAGGCAGCAGAGGAACACAGACAACAGTACAATGTGGCACAGCAGCAAAGAAATGAACAGACATTGCAGTTGAATGAAAGTGAAACAGCAATCAGGAACCTTGCACAGAATATCGGTGCTTTTGAAAATGCAGTCAAAGCTTATGATGAAGCAGAAGATACTTTCGTAAAAGAATATCATGCGGTGCTGAAAAGAAATCTTGTTGGCTTATATGAAGATGGTGCGCTGGCGGTTCTGGCAAAATCATTTGAAGAAGAAGTGCAAAACGAAAAAGGGAAGCTTGCTAAAACAACAAAAAAGCGGGAAGAACTGGAGCTGACAGACCGCAGACTGTCACAGGAATCAGATGAAAATACGGAAAAACTTACAGAAAATAAGAATCAAATTGCCGTTCTGGCAGAAAGAATTGCCGGATTAAAACATCAGGAAAATGAACGTATACGTATTATGAAATATATCGGACTGCCGGAAAAACAGGTCGATGAACGGGAACACATTTTAGACAGGCTGAATGGAAAAATAAAGGAACTGGATATACAAAGAAGCGCATTGATTGCACAAAAGACTGCGGATGAAAAACATTTACAGCAGCTTCGGGAAGGAAAGACAGTTGAACTGCCGGAGCATATCAGGACGTATTTTGAGCAGAACGGAATTGAACTTGTGTATGGAATGGAGTGGCTGTCTAAAAATGGACGGACAGAAAAGCAGAATAAGGAGCTTGTTGCAAAAAATCCGTTTCTGCCGTATTCCATTATAATGGAAAGAACAGTTTTTGAACGGCTGGCGCAGATTGATGAAGAACTCTATACCGGTTTTCCGATTCCGGTTATTATCAGGGATGAACTTGAAAATACGATGGATGCCGTTAAAGGACCTGTGACAACTGCGGGAAAAATTCATTTTTTCATTATGTTTAATCATCACCTGCTTAATAAAAATGAATTGGAAAAAATACTTGCAGATATCCGTGGAAAGATAAAAGCGATAGAAGAGGACATTGCCCATAAAAATGACGAGTTAAACATTTTCCGTACTTATAAGAATACAATTGAAAATCAGGATTTTTCGGTGCAGGTATATCAGCAGGCGGAAAATGAGCTTGAACAGGCAAAGGCTTACCGTCAAGAGCTGGAAGAAAAGAAATTACAGATACGGCATCAGAAGGAAGAAAACAGTACGGCAAAGCTTGAGAATACAGGAAAGATTGAAGAAATAAAGCATATAATTTTATTCTTTGAAAACAGAAGCCATGCATTTGAAAAGCTCTGCAAAAGATATGAACAGTATGAAATGGATAACGCAAGCCTTATGCGTATCCGGAATGAAAAGGCAGAACTGGAAAAGAAACAGCGAGAAATCCGGTTTGTATTAAATGAACTTGAAAATACACTGTCAGGGCAGCAAAGCCTGATCAACCAGTATGGTCTGCTGGTAGAACAGGCGCAGCAAAAAGCTGTTTCGTATGAGGCATACCGTAAAGAAACAGGCATTAGCGGTAATGGGAATGCAGATTATTTATACACAGCAGATGATAAGACACCGCAGCAGCTTGAGGCCCGGTATCTGGCACTGACAAAGGAAGTGTCAGATACGATTACAGAGTTACAGGCACGCAGCCACAGAAGCGGGGAAAAGCTGATTCGTAAGGAAAAGGAACTTGCAAAGAAAAATAAATATGACTTACAGCCAAAAGACTATCAGGAACTGGTCTATGCCGAAGCACTTTGTGACGGACTGGAAGCAGAGCAAAAAGAAGTGGAAAAGACTTTAAATGCAGCAAATGAAAAGAATAATAAGCTGACAGGAAGAATTGAAACGTTAAATGCGTCGATTGCGTTTACAAAAAAAGAACTGGTGGAAAAGACAGGACACGAAGAACCGGCGGCAAGAGAAACAATTACGGATACAGATTTTAAAGAACGTATACAGCTGAAAAAATATGAGGTACAGTCGATTGAAAAAGCATTAAAAAATTTGGAAAACAAAAAAAATCAGCTGGAGGTTCAGGCAGGAAGTGTATCCGAATATGCAGATGAACCGGTGTCAGCTTCACCGGAGGAACAGGAACAAATCAGACAGCAGATTCCGGATATTGAAACCGTAGAGGCACAGGAACTTACCCGGTATCAGAAGACGGTAAAAAGAAATCTGCTAACGGCACTGTCCCGGTTAAAGGATGAGCAGAACCGTCTGGCAGAAGAAATCCGTTCAATTGCAGCAAAAGATATTTATGCAGAAGATTATTTTAAGAAAACATTTGACAGTCTGTTGACACAGACTGCCAGTCCAAAGAATCTGGCAGAGCAGTATGCCGTGAATAAGGCTTCGTATGAGAGCCAGCTGGAAAAACTTAAAATTGATCTTGCAAGCATTGACAATGAACAAAAAAACATTGAAGAAATGTTTTTAGAATACGTGCGCAGTGTTAATGCGAATATTGCAATGATTGATAAAAATTCAACAATCAGCGTGCGCGGCAGAAACATTAAAATGTTAAAAATCCAGGTAGCAGACTGGGAAAGCGAACAGGAACATTTCCGTATGAAACTGCACGATTATTTTGAGCAGGTGATACAAAATGGTCTTGATACGATTGATAAGAATGAAAATCTAAATGAATTTTTGGGAAATGTCATTACAACAAAAAGACTGTATGATGATACTGTGGGTATCGGCAGTGTAAAAATTAAGCTGTATAAGATTGAAGCGGAACGTGAAGTCCCGATTACATGGGCAGAGGTATCAGCCAATTCCGGCGGCGAGGGCTTTTTATCAGCGTTTGTGATTCTGACCTGTCTGCTTAGTTATATGCGGCGGGATGAGAGTGATTTGTTTACCACGGGAGAGGAAGGCAAGGTGCTGATTATGGATAATCCGTTTGCACAGACCAATGCGGAACATCTACTGAAACCACTGATGGAGATGGCAAAGAAAACGAATACGCAGCTAATCTGCCTGTCAGGACTTGGCGGTGATTCCATCTATAACCGCTTTGACAATATTTATGTGTTAAAACTTATGGATTCAAGTATCAGAAGCGGCGCATGGCGCATGGAAGCCAGCCATATCAAAGGCGAACCGGTGAAGCGGATGGTACTGTCAGAATTCAGGGTGGAAGAGAGATACTAAAAATAAAAAACATCTGTTCGTGCAACAAAGTATTGACATTGACATACGAAGAAAGTATCATAAATTTATGAAGCAGGAGGAACAAATGAGATGAGAAAATCAATTTCAATCAGTATAAGAGTGAGCGAAGAAGAATTAGATAAGTTTAAGGAAGCAGCAAGATTAGAAGCGTATTCATCATATAGTGAGTTTATAAGAAGAACAGCATTAATAGAAGCTGCTAGAATAATTAAAGAAAACAATGAAGGAGAGGATACCCATGAACATAATTAGTTTGTTTAGTGGATGTGGTGGATTAGATTTAGGCTTTGAAAGAGCTGGGTTTAATATTCCTGTTGCAAATGAGTTTGATAAAACAATATGGGCGACATTTAAAGCAAATCATCCTAATACTCATCTGATTGAAGGTGATATAAGACAGGTAACAAAAGAAGATATAGAACAGTTTATAAATGGAGAAGTTGACGGAATTATCGGTGGACCACCTTGTCAATCGTGGTCTGAGGCTGGTTCATTAAAGGGAATTAAAGATGTCAGAGGACAGTTGTTTTTTGATTATATTAGAATACTAAAGGAATTCCAACCTAAATTCTTTTTGGCAGAAAATGTAAGCGGAATGTTGGCAAACAGACATTCAGAAGCGGTGCAGAATATTCTAAATCTTTTTGATGATGCAGGATATGATGTGTCATTTACCCTTGTAAATGCAAAGGATTACGGAGTGGCAGAAGAAAGAAAGAGAGTATTTTATATAGGTTTCAGGAAGGATTTGAACATCGATTTTGGATTCCCTAAAGGTTCAACAAAGGATGATGATAAGAAAATCACTCTTCGTGATATTATATGGGATTTGCAAGATACAGCGGTTCCATCAGGAGAAAAAAATCATCATAATCCAGAAGCAATCAATAACAATGAATACTATACTGGAGCATATTCGCCGATATTTATGAGTCGTAACAGGGTAAAAGCATGGGATGAACAGGCATTTACAGTTCAGGCATCAGGAAGGCAATGTCAGCTTCATCCACAGGCACCTAAAATGGTTAAAGTGGCACAGAATGATTGCAGATTTGTAGAAGGAAAAGAACATCTTTATCGTCGAATGACAATTAGAGAGGTCGCTAGAGTACAGGGATTTCCTGATGATTTCAAATTTATATATGAGGATACTAATACAGCATATAAAATGATTGGTAATGCTGTTCCAGTTAACCTTGCATATGAAATAGCTGTTGCGATAAAGAAATACCTAGAAGGTAATGGTGCAGAGGTTGTTGTAGATAATGAGGTTATAGATGCAAAGGAGGTTAATGAGAAGAAAGTGAGTACAAAGAGTAATGATCAGGGTAGAGCATATGAGTATGCTTGGATAAAAACACTTTACAAGGCATTATGTGAGATGCGAAAAACTAGAATAGTTGATAATTCTAGCTTGCATGCAAATGAAAAGGCATGGGCTCTTATGGATGAGGAAATGCAGCAGACATTTATGATATCAGCAGAATCAGCAATTGATACAGTACTTGAAATGGAACCTAAAATGTCAGAAGGCAGTAGTGATGAATTGACATTAGAATTTCAGAAGGACGGAGCAGGCGTAAAGGGTGATGTAAGAGATATTGTTATTAGAAGAGAAGATATTGAGTGGGAAATAGGATTAAGTATCAAACATAATCACGATGCCGTAAAACATAGCAGATTAAGTCATAAACTTGATTTTGGTAAAGAATGGTTTGATATGCCTTGTAGTGATGCATATTGGGATGCGGTTCAACCAATATTTGATATGTTGAAGAATGAAAAGGATAACGGTTCAAGATGGTCTGAAATCAATGACAAAGACGAAGTAGTATATGTACCGTTATTACATGCTTTTATGGATGAGGTTAATAGAGCATATAAAGAAGATAAGAATATGCCACGTAAGATGATAGAATATCTTATTGGAATAGAGGATTACTATAAGGTTGTCAGCCGTGATAGTAAGCGTCTTACAATGATTCATACTTTTAATATGCATGATACTTTAAATAAACCAAGTGAAAATAAGGTGTCGGCAATTACTGTTCCAGTTGTAGAGCTACCTACAAGGCTTGTGGCACTTGAGTTCAAGCCAGGAAGCACTAATACAGTAGAAATGTTTTTGGATAATGGATGGCAATTAAGTTTCAGAATTCATAATGCAAGTACAAAGGTTGAACCAAGCTTAAAATTTGATGTGCAGTTTATTGGTATGCCGACATCAGTGCTGAATATTGAATGTAAATGGAAATAAGGCAGTACAAATATTGAGAAAAATGCTATTAAGTTTCAGACCGGATGTTTATGAAAAAATAAAATCTGGTGTGAAGATATTTGAACACAGGAGAAATTTTCCAGATGAACCTATAATGGCATATATGTATGTCAGTTCACCGGTGAAAGCAATCACCGGTGTTGTATACTTGGGTAAAAGGCATTGTCTATCTGACTGGATGGAAGATTATAAAGAAGATGGCAATGCTGTTACCAGAATAAAAGAATATATAGAAAAGTATCATTATAGGTATGCTATGGAAATAGAGAGATTTCAGGAAACATCACAGATATCATTAGATGACTTAAGAAAAAATGTTCCGGGATTTGTAGCACCTCAGATGTATATATATTTGGATGGTACAGAATTGTTGGAGTATATAGAGAGTAACTTGAAAATGGCGGATTTGCAGGTAAAACATTCGTTTGAAAGAATAGATGCTTGTCAGGTTTGTGTGCATTAACATTATGGCGAAATATCAAAAATAAACAATTTTATGTATAAATGTAATGCATCATGACAATTAAGGTAAGTAATGTATGGAATACGAATTTGAAGAATGGGTATTTAAAAGTTTGGATGAGATAACAGATAAAATCAATGACGGAACTCTTTTTTGCGAAGAGAATCAAAACATAATAAAAAAATTTTTATTTGAAGAGCAAGCTAAAATGCATGCTGAAAATAAAAAAAATAAAAAATGTATATGCCCTGATTGTGACAATAAAAGTATAAAAAGATCACATACTATACCGCGAAGAATGTCCTTAGATATAATTGCAGAAAGCAATAAAGTTATTACACCTATTTTTATTGAAAAATATCCGGTTAGTAAACAATTTGTAGGGGTTACAGAAATAGGAGTGGGTCAGGCCTCTACATTTCCAGGTTTTTGCGAGAAACATGAATTGATTTTTCAGTCATATGAGAAAAAAGGCGAATTTAGTAACGAAGATGATGTCATAAAGCAACTATATAGAAATGTTACATATAATGCTTTCCGATTGAAAAAAAGAATTAAATTGAATGAATGTTTAACGCAAAGATATAGGGAGGCGAGAAATCAGACGGCGTATAATTATTTAAAGACAAAAGAACCCAAAGAAATTCTTAAAAAGGTTACAATAACTGGGGATGATCAGCGTATAAAAAATATGATTTATTATAGAAAAAAATTAATACATTTTAAAAATAAACTGGAAAAGTATAGAATGAGTCTTTGGGAGATAATAAGTGGTAATGATGCAGATATTACGGCAGAATCTGTAATATTAGATTTGCTTTTTCCGGTAGGTATTTGTGGATGTACAGAAATAATGTTGAATGGCGAAGATTATATATGTTCTATAGATGTTGTGCCATTTGATAAAAAAACACTAGTTACAATAGGATTTTGTGGAGAAATAACACCTGAATTACATAAGATTGTAGAATCAAGATTGAGTCATCCATTAGCAATTCTGAATCTTATCGAAGCAACGATGATATATGGTACAGATAATTGGTATTTAAATCCTAAAGTATGGAATATGCTTGAAGATGAAAGAAAGCAAAGTTTATTATCAGAGATGCAGAATTTAGAAAAAAGTATTTTTGATGAGCTTCCATATTCAATATTTGATAATATTAGGAAATATATGATATCAGAGTTAAGTATTGAGAAAAAATATGTGGAACATGAATTAGAGAAGATGAAAATATAAGTATGGAAATGTTATGTGAATAAAATACATATGATATGTTTATTTGCAATGCACATTACTTACTTAAATTTCATGATAATAGTAGTTGATTTAATGATAAAAAGAAATACAAAGGATGAGTTCTATAAATAGTTTATTATATAATGTCTTAGAGGAGCATTTTGCAATTATAAAAAAATATGCGGTAGCAGCACTTGAAAATATACGCACAAAGTGTTATTTTTAATAAAAAAGATGTAGCTGCTAAAAAAAGCAGCAGAAAAGAGGTACGAAATGAATATAAGTAAACAATTGTTAGAAGCTGCTAATCTTAACCCAACAAAAAATAGTAGACAGGAATATATATTTACACTTTGTGAATATATAGAAAAGAATGAATTGACATTACCTTTGTATCAAAGAGACATTAGTTGGACATTGACTAAATGTGTTGAATTGCTAAATTATCAGCTTTTAAGTAAGTCTCCTATATCTGCAATATCAATTAATATTATCAATAATACAGGTAAAGAATATGCAGTACCTCAGGTTTCATTCATAGAAAGAGAATTACTTGCTGAACCAGTTAGGGGACAGATGTCAGTTGTAGATGGACAGCAAAGATTAACAACAAATTATAAAGCATATTGTAATCATCCAGATTTAAGAAGTGTTGTTTTAGATTTGGGGAAAGGTGAATTTGTTATAAATAACGAATCATGTCGTAAAAACCAAGTGCCAGTTGGTATTTTATTGAATAAAGATGATGGTAAATTAATTGAGTTTACTGAAGAAAATAAATCACTATCTTCACCAATGGTTGTTAATGCTTTATTGCAGATTAGGAATAAAATAAAAACCTATCAGTATACGATTAATTTTGCAACAGATCTTAAAGAAGATGAACAAATAAATTGGTTTGAAGTGTTAAATAATGCAGGTAGTCGTGTTAGTATAATTCAGATGAGATTTTCAAAATTAAAAGCACATGGTATTGATGTGTATACACAATATACCCATGTATATCGAAATAAAGTACATGAATATGGATATGATTTCTTTACACCACAGAAAACTAATGTTTCATATTCGATAGCTGCTTTAAATCCTGCATATGAATTACTGAATTCAGACAAACATTCTAACAATTTTGCACCAATTTCGTCAGATACTAAAGAGAATCAGCTTTGTAATCTTGCACCTGAAAAATTGCAAGAATGTTTCAATATAACTTTAAAGGCATTAGATAGGGCGTTGGAATTCATTGAAGACAACAATCTTAAAAAGTATAATCGCTCCGATTATGTGAACTATCTTATTGGTTATTTTGTATTTCATAAAGATGAATTATCAGATAAACAAAAAAGTTCGTTAATAGATTGGTATAATGAAGTGTCATTTACAAATAAATCTAATACAGCTAGGAGAAAAATATTTTCAGATTTGTTGAAATTGTAAGTGTTAACACGATTTGAGAAATGTGTATAGATGATACCCATATGATACCTAAATTTTTGAAAATATAAAATAATTGTGATAAAAGGCGAAATAATCGCCATTAAAAGCTCTAGAAATCAAGCCTTCACAGGGATAATAAGTTTCTCTGCGGGGAGTTTGAATAATGTACAAGAGCCAAGAAATGCTGAATTTACGGCATTTCTTGGCTCGTTTTTTGCCTAGTAACAATCAAATGACAATAATTTGGAAAAAGGGAATCTAGCGACAAAGTTCTATTAATAATTCGATTGAACAGCGTAGCTCATCTTCTGTAAACGTCCTACTAGGATCAGGGTGGTCTATTGCGTTACGTATGTAAGTCGATAATGATGAATAAGTAGTAGTATTATGAGATGATATTTTTCCATGCAATGCTTCAATAAATTGGTTTTGCTGAGTGATATAGGTATCACATTCCTTGACTGAACATGTGGATTTGCCTAGATATACGGCAACCTTTTGTTGTAAGTAACCATATAGTTCAATGTGGTAGTCGTTGGATAAAATACCAAAAGCCACATAATTCAACTCGGCAGAGGTGATGGATGGGAGAACTAAAGGAGCAGATATTTTTTTCATCTCTATGTTGTTAGCATTTTTTTTCATTAAAATAATGGATGTATTTTCTTTGGCTGCAAGAGCTGAATCCAATACATATTGTGAATGAGTAGCAATAAATAATTGTGAATTTTGCTTATTTTTTTCATCCGTGAACAGTTTTCGATAATATTCAAAAATCTTTGCTTGCCATTTCGGGTGCAAACTTATTTCTGGTTCGTCAATGAGAATGGTATTGCCCTTTATGCTTTGTTGATTACGTAATAAAAAAGCTCCTCTAAACACTATTTGTTTTTCACCTGAACTGAGAGAAGCAATATCTACTTCTTGTTCATATTTTTTGAAGATTACTTTTTTTGTGTTATTTTCCGTAATAATTTTGTGGAAATTTAAATTTCCAAATACTGTAGAAAATGCTTTTTTAAAACGATTGATTCGTACATTTTTTATTTCAGAAGGAGGAACAAGTCCATCGTGTTCATCTACCCAGTTTTGTAAATCAGTAGCATCATTAGTGTGGATATCTATAAACAACTGTTGGATTTCTGTTCCTAAATTGTCACCGCTTCGTAAGCTGTTTTCTATTTCTTGATCGATTTCCTGCGCTGTTATAGTCGATGCGGTTTGTGGGTTGTAGTTAATTTCTACTGTTGAAAAAATAGATTTGAATAATTTTTTTACATTTACGTTAGAAAACAAGTGTGAAGAGTCTATGCTTCTGGTTGAAACTATACCGTTCTCATCGGTAGTAAAATAATTAACTTTAATACGATTCCAGTAATTTGGTTGTGTGGTAAAATCTTGGGTTATTTCAAATTCTCCAGACGGAGAAATTAATGGATCTGTTGCGTTCATATTTGAAGTTATTTGGAAAAGTTCTTCATTTGACAACTGTATTGTAAATTCCCTTTTTTCTGAACTGACTATACCACCTGTTGGAAGTGTAGAAAACTCATATAGCAAATTTAATAATTGGGTCTTGCCGTTTCCATTTTCACCTGCGAGTATAATGGTATCCATAATTTCACCGTTTTCATTTGTAAAATCAAATGTGGTATTTCCGAAAAAATTATTATTTTCTAACTTTATCTTTTTTATTTTCATGGTTATCCTCCATCCATAATCTGAAAGTATAGTAGTCACTATTCCTTCTTTGTTTTCCTCTTTCTCTTCACATATGAGAAATCCGGAAATAAGTCTTTCAGCAGCTCAGCAGTTTCTCCAGCCTTTTCATCCTCATTCAGATTCTGAACCAGTAGTTGGTCGTCAGCGTCAAGATTTAACGAAACAGTATATTCCTTATCCGAATCTATCGGGTTCATCGGAAATTTTATCTCTTTGAGATAATATTCCGTTTCGGTTATTTTATCATCCGCCAGTTTGTCTCGCAGGAGTGCCCAATACTCAACCATCTTTTTGAAGTTATCTAGGTCTTTCTGCGGGCGGGGACCGGCACTTGGAAGTCGTTCTTCAAATTTGAAGCATACTTCGCCATCTTTGATTGTGGGGTGTAGTCCGTATGCCCATTCTATATCAAACAGAACATGGAGTGCACTGAAGATATTGGCAACATCCGGGTCTGATAATGCATAAAAACTGACACCTAGATTGTTAGCAATATTGAGTAAAGTCGTTTCGTCCGGATATCGGTTTCCAAGCTCGTAGTTTCGGATTGTGGATTCGTTTAGTCCGCATTTATCTGCCAATTCCTTTTGCGTCATTTCTGCCGCAATTCTGAAATTTCTAATTAAAAAGCCTACCCGGCTGGTGAATTTTTCGCCCATTTTAGCTGCTCCTTATAAGTGTAATGCGTGTTGTAGCATGCACGAAAACACGAGGTACAAATCATGTATTTACATAAATTATAGCATCAACAGTACAAAAATGAAATGTTTTTTGCTAAAAAGTATTGACGGTACAAAAATGAACTGTTAATATAAAACACATCAAAACCGTTCAAAAATGAACTGAATAGTAAAACGAAAGAAAGCTTCCTGTATACTTTAAATAGGTCAAGAGATTGACAAAAAAAATACCTCAAGTAAATATAGATTATTACTGACCGGCAAGTTGGTAAAATCTAAAGAATACAAGAGGTATCTAAAATGAATGTTAAAGGCACAAAGAAGAAAAATCAAGTAGTAACAGCAAATATTTTTGAACAGCAGGAGCTTTTGAAAAAAGCGGAGGTGATCAAGAAAAATCTCACAGCTTCAACCTGGCGTGAGTTGGAAACCAATGGTAAGTTCGATAAAAATGAAAAACTCTCCTTTATCAGTGATGACATGCTTATTTTAGGATGCGATGTAGGCAGCGAAACACACTATCTGAGGGCGATTGATACCAGAGGCAGAGAACTCAGTAAGTCCGCATTTCCGATCAGCAATGATTCAGAGGGATTTCAGAGTGCAAAGGAATGGGCAGTAAGAATAGCTGCTGACCATGACAAGAAACAGATAGTGCTTGGCTTAGAGCCGACCGGTCACTACGGGTTCTGCCTTGCCACATGGATGATCTCTAACGGAATCAGCGTTGTGCAGGTGAATCCATATGCTGTGAAGCAGACAAAAGAGGTTGAAGATAACAGCCAGCTAAAGGATGACACAAAGGATCCAAAACTGATTGCTAACCTTGTCAAGGATGGTAACTTCGGTATGTCGTACCTTCCGGAGAAGCTTTATGCGGAACTTCGCAGGTTATCCATGTTCAGAGACCAGCTGAATGAGGACAGAATCCGGGCAATCAACCGTATGCACAGGGAGATGAAGATTTATTTTCCAGAGTATAAGGATGCGTTTGGAAAGGTAGATGGCGCATTCAGTCTGGAGCTGCTGAAAGCTGCACCATTTCCGGATGATTTAAAAGCACTTGACGAAAACGGAATAAGACAGATCTGGCGCGAAGCTAAGCTTAGAGGAGGCGGCTATAGCAGGTCAGGAGAAATCTTAGGGTATGCAAGATTAAGTGTTGGTATCAGGGATGGAGCGGATGCAGCCAAAATAGCGGTACAGTGGTTTGTTAAGAAGATTATGGAACTGGATGAAGAGCTTGCTGTTATAGAGAATTTAATCAACCAGAAATGCCAGGAAATACCGCATGCCGGTAACATCTTGGAGATATCAGGAATCGGAGAAAACACGCTTTCCGGAATCCTTGCAGACATGGGAGACATTTCGAGATTTGATGATGTTAAGGAAATACAAAAATTAAGCGGATTAGGTCTTGTAGCATGTAGCTCAGGAAAGCATAAGGGAGAGACCAAAATCAGTCACAGAGGACGCAAACGACTCAGATACTGGTTATTCCAGGCGGCAAAGTCAGCAGTGGCTCATGCGGAGGAATTCAAAGAACTCCATGTGTACTACACGACACGCCCTGACAATCCGCTGAAAAAGATGCAGTCACTGATTGTGATAGCCTGCAAGCTTTTGAGGATCGTTTACACGATTCTGAAGAAGGGCACGGTCTATGATCCGAAGAAGATGCTGATGGACATCAGGCGGCCGGAAAAGAAGGAAGCGATTGCAGCATAAGACAATCGACAGTATTATTTATTCCAGAGCCTTGCCGGGTTGCGGATGATTCCGAAATCGGGCAGGGTTCTGGAAAGAACCCCGATAACGATGGAGTGCAACAAGCACTGCATCAGCACAATGACCAGCAGGTAACGAAACAGGGGAAGCGTCCACGGAATATCCGTACCCTGCGGAAAGGGCAGGTCAGTAAAATCAAAATATAAACAAGAGCTGTAGCCTGCAGTAGTTCACTCCGTAGGGCAATGACCCTGTTAGAAAGCTTAGCGGGCACTCGGTGTATGAGCAGGTGGGACGAAGGAAGTTGGTACACGATACCATTAGACACGGAAGGTTCACCAACATAGTTAACAGAGGATTTATAGCCTTTATAAAGCAAAACAAAGGGACGCTTTATAAACTGCACCCTCTTCTAACTATTCAGTACAAGATACAATGACTGTCATACACTTGTGGCTTTGTTTTATGAGGTAAATATTTAAAGAAAAGCCTGAAAAATCAGTGATTTAGGGCTTGACATTATAGGAAGGAGACATTTGCTTATGGATAACAAACGATTTTTAACAGCGCAAGATGTCATGGAAATGCTGGACGTATCACTATCCTATACCATAGTGTTGCAGAGATGCAGCAGGCATTTGAGGTTGCTTTCCCTATTTCTGGATATTAGAATATTTTTAATCAGATATAGATTAAGTGATAAATAGATGTTACCGATTTATATAGATATACTATTGTATGCGACTAAATGGAGGTACTTATGATAGATTATTTGTGTTATGTGAAGAAACAATATTCGAAAGAAAAAGATTATGAGAAGTTTTTGGTAGGCTTAACAATATTTATGTTAATCGGTTATCTGATTACGGGTGATAATTTAAATCTGTTATTTATATTCGGCGGCTTGTCTATTATGTATATATTTGGAATTCCATTTATAACTTATAGAAGAGAGCGAAAACAGGGAATAGTTGAAAAGAAAAAGGAATATATAAAGAAAGAATTTTTAGCAGAAGAATTTGAATGTATTGATAAAGTCTTGAGTGAAGTAGAGAAGTATGATAATGCAAATAAGGTGGGAGCTTTTATTGAAACAGGGAAAAAAATTACTGAAAATGAATTGAAAGAAAATTTAGAAAAACATGAGGCACAATTTGAAAATGCAATGAAGGTAATAGATAATTTTTATTTTAAGAACAGTTTTAATAAAAATGATGGATTTTTGTATCATAATTTGAAAAAAGCTGATTTTATAAAAAGAAAAGCATATATAGAAAAAAGAATTGATGCCATAAATAATCCAGCAATTAATAGTGCTAGAATAATTGGAAAAGAGTGGATGCAGCTTATTATATCTGTATTTGGGGGTTATATATTAGGAAAAATCGATATAACTTTAGCAGATGGACAGTTTTTTTCGATAATAGAACTTATTTTTATGTCTTTAATATGTATCGTATTTATGATTATGAGTAATGTTCTTTCGAAACAAAGCTTGAAAAATGAAGCTATATCATATTACAGTATAGTAGATATTTTAGTATATGAAAAAAATATTTTGAACGAGCTGATAATGTCTTGGAATATTTGCTGACAAGATGAAAAAGCAGTGTTATAATACTCATACAAGGTCAAATTCTCCATATCCAAAGGCAATCCCCTTTATCCTCAAGGGGAAAAAATCTTTAGCCTAGGGAATGAATAAAATAACGAGAAAATAAAGACCTTGTAGAGCGTGATATGCTACCCGCATATAGGACAATGAAATATAAAAGTCCTATATGGGGGTATTTTCATGTCCAGAAAAAGCAAAATAGATCCAATAATAAAGGTAAAAATAGTTGAGCAATATCTTGCTGGAGAGATTGGATTAAATCAGGCAAGTAAAAAACTTGGAGTTGCTTGCCAGAGTATTAGAAAATGGATTTCTATATACCGATGCAATGAACCGGCAGGTTTACTTAATCAACCTAAAAACAAAAGAGCTTGTGAATTTTAGAAGTGAGCAGAAAGAAAAGATGCAGCATATTGAGGACAAGCAGAAGGAGATATATATAGAAAACTCTAGCTGGAAACGCAGTATTAAGAATGAAGAGCAGTACCGGGAATATCAGATATGGCATGTGGAAGCGCAGGAAACACTTGATAAGCTGAAGCAGAAAAAAGGGAGATATCGACGATGCAATGCGAGCTATTGAAAAGAAAAATACAACTCTTAAAAATGTGCTTCCAAAGAATTATGCAAGTCCAGATTTGGATAAGCGAGTATTAGGAGAGGTTGTGGATCTTTTCACCAATATGGATATGGGCGATACAGAAGAAAGCAAAGAGCTTCTTGGCAGAACATACGAGTATTGTATTCAGCAGTTTGCAGCATACGAGGGTGTTAAAGGCGGCGAGTTCTATACTCCTGCAAGTATCGTTAAAACAATCGTTGCTATTTTGAAATCATTCAAAAACTGTCGTGTATATGAAATGAAGACTATTGTGTTTGTTGCAAAAGTAAAATACAGAAAATTGCAGCCTGAATTTGTAGCTATTTGCAGAATCAACGGATGGAGTAAATGTAGGTACTAATTTGCTACATCCGTTGATTTCACAGGGGTTTGGGGGAGTAGCCCCCAAGGTCTTTTTGCAATTACCTACATACACAATATTTTGCAATTACCTACATTTTTGCTTTGCAAAAAACACCTCGGAAAAGCAAAAGGATAAAGTGGATAAATGCAAGATTATCTGATATAGTAGATATAGTAAAAGAAACATTAAAATCAATATATTACGGTAGAAAGTTTTTAATTTGTATTTTGTGAATGGCTTTTACAATGAAAATTTCCAAAATCTATCAAAGTAAAAGGAGAAGCAGGGGAAAGAAATGATACTAAGTGCAAGCAGAAGAACGGATATTCCGAATTACTATTCGGAATGGTTTTTCAACCGCATAAAAGAAGGTTTTTTATATGTACGTAATCCGATGAACGCACATCAGATAAGCAGGATACAGATAACTCCAGAGGTTGTGGACTGCATTGTGTTCTGGACAAAAAATCCTGTACCAATGTTGCAGAGGTTGGATGAGATAAAAGCGTATCAGTATTATTTTCAATTCACATTGACCGGCTATGGAAATGATGTGGAGGTTCATTTACCGGATAAGAAAACAGGAATGATTCCGATATTTCAGAAGTTGTCGGATAAAATAGGCAGGCAGAGGGTGATTTGGCGGTATGACCCGATTTTCTTTTCGGACAGGTACACGAGGGAATATCATTTGAAAGCGTTTCGGCAGATTGC
Source organism: Lachnospira intestinalis (assembly GCF_040095895.1). Classification (NCBI taxonomy): domain Bacteria; kingdom Bacillati; phylum Bacillota; class Clostridia; order Lachnospirales; family Lachnospiraceae; genus Lachnospira; species Lachnospira intestinalis. The sequence continues at coordinate 91,856 of NZ_JBBMFS010000003.1, read as the reverse complement.
AGAAGCATTAAATGGTTACACCGAAAAATGTGTGATTAGTTTTGCAGACATTTATCCTAAGAATAAGAAAAATATGGAGAAGCTGTCAAGTTATCGGTTAAATGACTGCGGGCTGAAAGAATTTGTAAAAGAACTAAGCCGGATAGCGACTGACAATCATATCCGGCTTGGAAGCTGTGCGGAAAAGATAGATTTAGATGAATGTGGCATCGCTCACAATTCCTGCATCGACAGGGCATTGATTGAAGAAATGATTGGCTGTAAATTAAATGTCGTGAAGGATAAAAGTCAGCGGTTGGAGTGTGGCTGTGTTGAAAGCATTGACATAGGGACGTATGATACATGCAAAAATGGGTGTGTATATTGTTATGCAAATAGCAGTTTAAAGAGTGTGGAAACAAACACCGCCCAATACAATCCGTTTTCACCGCTTTTGTGTGGAGCGGTTGGAAAAGAGGACAAAATTACGGACAGGAAAGTGACGTCACTAAAGAAGAGGCAGCTTAGTATTTTTGATATGTAAAGGAGGGGAATCAATGATACCAACAAGAGAAAAAGCCATGGAATTAATCCGTGACGGTTTGGCATGTAATCCGGGACCATGGGGACGGCATTGCATAACTGCGGCACACTGCGCAGAAAAAATTGCACATGCTTGTGGTGATATGGATTCTGAGAAAGCGTACATATTAGGATTACTGCATGACATAGGCAGAAAATTTGGCGTGCGGCATCTGGGGCATGTTTCGGATGGATATACTTATATGAAGCAGTTAGGATATGATGAAGTGGCAAAAATTTGTCTGACACATTCTTTTAACAATCATACGATTGATGATTATATTGGAAAATTTGATGCTTCCGATGAGGAGTTACGGCTCATAAAGACCGAGTTGGACAAGGCGGTATACGATGAATACGACCGCCTGATTCAGTTGTGTGACAGTCTGGCAGGAGCGGGCGGTGTTCTTGATGTGGAAGACAGAATGAAAGATGTAAAGAAAAGGTACGGATTTTACCCACAGGCGAAGTGGGATACGAATATCCGGTTGATGCAGCATTTTGAAAAGAAAATGAATCAGAATATTTATATTGTGTGCGAGAAAGATACATTTGTGCCGGAGGACATTTAATGGATATTTTATTTAAAAAGGAAGATTTTGTATTTTCATACAGAGTTGGCGGGATTTTAATTCGGAACGGAAAAATTTTGTTACAGCGTCCGAAAAATGACGATTATGCGATTATCGGCGGGCATGTTGCCGCCATGGAAACCAGCATGGAAACGCCGAAACGCGAATTTGAAGAAGAATTGCATGCAAAAATAGAGATTGACAATTTACTGGCAATCGGTGAAATTTATTTTCCGTGGGGAAAGAAGCCGTGTCATCAAATCTGCCTGTATTATCGGGTTCATCTGACGGAGGACAGTATCTCATTGGACGGTGTTTTCCATGGATATGATGAGCTGGATAATGAAAGAATGGATTTGGATTTCTGCTGGCTTTCTTTAGAGGAATTAAAAAACGGTATAAAGATTTATCCACAGGAGCTGATACCGTACATTTTAAAACCGGAAAAAGAAATTGTACATTTTATTTCGAGGCAGATTTAAAATAAGCGAAAGACGGTAAAGGAGAGGGGAACATGAAAGAAAAATATGAAATGTATGGAACAGATAAAACACAGCTTGAAGCGGAGCATTTGAAAAAACATAATAAGTATAGCGTAAAATTGTAGAATTTTGTAATCTGCGGTGAGAAAGTCCTAAAATAGCAATAGCCATTTTATATGGATTGTGATAAAATAATACAAACCAACCACAAAAACGAGGACAACCATGAAAGAACAAAGTGAAGAAAATACAAAAAAAGAAGTTATTGAAAAGAAAACCATCCGTATATTCAGAGGACATCTGTTTATAAAGCTGGTAATTATATTACTGCTGGTGCTGGCGGTGATTGCCGGTATTGCAGGGCTTAGAAAGGGCGGTGGACAGCCGGCAGAGTCGGAGAGCAAGACAACAAGGATTGGCTTTGAAAATATTGGGCAGATGGTCACGCAGGCGGCTTACTGTACGGAGATGAATGTCACAAAGGATTCGCGTAAGCTGTTTGGAATGACGATTCCGTTTACACAGAGCGAATACATTTACAGCTATGATGTAGAAGTGAGAGCGGGACTGGATTTTAGTCAAATTGAATGGAGCGTTGACGAAGATAACAGCACGATTCAGGTTCGTCTGCCGCAGGTGCAGATTTTAAGCAGTGAAATTAATACGGATACCTTTAAGGTGTATCATGAGGAAGAAAGCATTTTCACACCAATCAAACTGGCGGATAATAACGATGCCCTGAAAACGCTGATTGAAAATGCAAAGCAGGATGCGGTTGCAAACGGTCTGCTTGAAAATGCGGAGAGCAACGCGGAAACGATTCTCAGGGGATTTTTTGCAAATGTCTATGATTTACAGAAATATAAGATTGAATTTATCAGACAAGAGGCAGAAAAATGACCATTATCATCGGACTGATTTTTGCACATAAAATTATCGGTCTCAGTATCGGAATGTTGATTGCGGATTTGGGAGTCGGCAGAGTGATTGCGGTATTTTAGCATTTATTTTATGAGAAAATGGAGGCAGTGCGCATTTGAAAGAATTAGAAAACGGAAAGAAAAAACTGCTGATTACAGGAATGATTCTTATTATAATCGCGATATGTACGGCAGGCATTTTTGCTTACGGCAGTCATAAAAACAATCAGAAAGCGGCGGCAAAAGTACAGGAAGAAAGTGTACAGCGCGCATCACAGGAACAGTCCCTTGCGGCACAAAAAGAGCAGGAACAGGAAGCCCGGAGTATTGCCGAGGCAGAATTGCAGAAGGCACTTTCCGAGGCACAGAGCCGTGATGAATCCATAGCCGCATCCGAAGCAGAATCAAGGGAGCAGGCACAAAAAGAAGCAGAGGAAGCTTCGATTGCACAGGAAAAAGCCGAGCAGGAAGCCCGTGAAGAACAGGAAAGACAGGCACAGGGCGCAGGACTGGCAGAACGGCTTGCAGGCTATGAAACAGTGAGCCGCCCGGCAGGGTCAACCGGAGATATTATCTGTATTGACCCCGGACATCAAAGCCGCGGCAACAACGGAAAAGAGCCGGAAGGGCCGGGTTCACAGACGATGAAGACTAAAGTGGCAGGCGGAACGGGCGGTGTGGTATCGGGTGTGCCGGAATATCAGCTGACCCTGACAATCGGCATGATGTTAAAGACCGAACTACAAAACAGAGGATACACCGTGGTGATGACAAGGGAGTCCAACGATGTTGACATTTCCAATAAAGAGCGCGCAGATATTGCAACGGCGGCGGGAGCAACGGCAACAATCAGGATTCACGCAGACGGTGTGGACAGTGCTTCCGCTTCCGGGGCTTCGGTACTGGTGCCAGATTCGTCAAATCCGTATATACCGGAACTGGCAGGCAGTTCCAGTCAGTTAGGAAGCTGTATTATCAATTCGTATTGTGCGGCAACCGGAATGAAAAACCGCGGGGTAGTCGGAAGTGACAATATGACAGGTATCAACTGGAGTACCAATCCGGTTGCCCTGCTGGAACTCGGATTTATGACCAATCCGACAGATGATGCGAATATGCAGGACGATACCTATCAGCAGTTAATGGTGCACGGCATTGCAGATGGTATTGATGCGTATTTTGGAAGATAATGGAGATTAATGTGAAAAATCACACTGATGTCTGATTTTTCACACAGATATTTGTTAAAAAAAACAAATATTCCTCATGTCAGATGAGAAATCGCCTGCGCGAATTTCTCATCGCCACTTCGCAACAAGTCGCTCAGAAATGGAGAGTATCATGCACAAGGTTCAGGCGAAAGCCATTCTTTCGGCAAAAAACGGAATGAACATTTACCGGGGCTGTCAGCACGGCTGTATTTACTGCGATGCAAGAAGCACCTGCTATCAGATGAATCATGTATTTGAGGATATTGAGGTCAAGGAAAACGCGCCGCAGTTATTAGAAGCAGCATTAAAAAGAAAACGGAAAAAATGTATGATTGGTACCGGGGCAATGAGTGACCCGTATATGCCGCTGGAAATGGAATTAAACCTGACAAGGCAGTGCGCAGAGCTGATTGAACGGTATGGATTCGGGTTGACCGTACTGACAAAGTCCGATAATGTACTGCGGGATTTGGATTTATTTTGCAGAATCAATGCAAAGACAAAGTGTGTCATACAGATGACACTGACGACTATGGACGATGTACTCAGCCGGAAAATAGAACCGGGTGTCTGCACAACCGCGCGGCGGATAGAGGTCTTAAACATTTTAAAGGAGGAAGGTATTCCGACCGTGGTATGGCTGACACCGTTACTGCCGTTTATTAATGATGCCGAAGAAAATATTTTCGGCATTTTAGAAGCCTGTCAAAAGGCATCGGTACGCGGCATTATGACATTTCATTCATTTGGAGTAACGTTAAGGGACGGCGACCGGCAGTATTTTTACAGCCAGCTCGATAAAAAATTTCCGGGGCTTCGCAGACAGTATATTGAAGCGTATGGAAATGCCTATGAACTGCCGATTCCGCGTGACAGGGAGATTTTTCCGGTATTCAGGGAAAAATGTGAAGCGGCGGGCATTGAATGGCGGACGAATCAGATATTTGAGTATCTGAACACCTTTGAAGAAAAGGGCTGCGGGCAGCAGATGACGTTGGCAGATTTTATGTGATAATTATTTTTTGCGATGGCAGGGAAAGTTTTGACATTATTTTTTACAGAAACAGAACAGGCGGGCATATCCGGAAGAATTATACTTCCCGGCATACCCGCCTGATTTTATATTTTTTTATTCTGATTTTTCCGTATCAGCATCTTCTTTATCAACAACCTTAATAATATTCTTTTTCCACATAATCCGTGAAGAAATAATGGCAACCGGGAGCATGAATAAAATCAGGAAGCCGACCATGCCAAACAGGGAAGAACCGGTTGTGATACGTACAACGAGGGCAAGCACCGTAATAATGACAATAACAGGAACAACGCCCATAACACCGTTTTTTACAACCTTTTTACCAGAGCTGGTGCTGGCAAAAAGACCGAGGGTCAGCGAACCAAACAGCGCCGGTATCAGATAGTTGGAAGCTGTTTTTACGGCAGGCAGTTCAAAGACCGGGCTGATCCATGCGCTAAGCAGTGCGGCAAGCGCAAGAATGATAATCGTCATAATCGAACATACCGCAACAGCAACCGAAGAAATGGCTTCGCCCTCCGGGGTATTCGGTTCTTTTTTGGTAAGCTTCATGGCATTGACGGCACATGGCAGCTTCAGGTTCATAATATTTCCTGTGATAAATGTCAGATAAGAAGAAGCGCCGAGAATCGGTGTGTAGCTGATTGCTTCCGAAAATCCGACCGGAATATAAACCATTAAAATACTGATAGTGCTAAGGTTAATGACTTCACCAATGGAAGGCAGACTGTCATAAAAGGTGAGCACAACAAACGGAATGGCAATCATGTACAACAGGGCAATCAGTGTGCCGATGCGTCCCCATTTGTGCGCCCATGCCTGAAAGGAGTCTGTAATTACAATTTTATTTGAACCTTTTTTCTTCATAAGATATCTCCAATCTGCAAAAATGCTATAAAAACAACTTACACCACAATACGGATGAAATCATGCCGCCAATCATGGAAAATGCCATGATAAAATCATTGAGCCATGCAAGCTTCGGGTTCTTAGAAAGAAGCCCCAGCCCTACGGCAATGACAAGACCGGTCAGCATAACAGCCGCCTGAACGGTGTCGCCGATTAATAAAACCGGAATGTAGACGGCAAAAAGACACAGCATGAAACAGCCGCTTAAAACGTACTTCCAGCCGTTTCCATTTTCTTCGGATTTGCTGACACTCATGGAAAGCTTTTTGCCAAGCGGTAGTAAAATGAAAAAACCGCTTAACATGCCGATACTCATAAGAATCATAACAACACCGAACTGCTGTCCGGTTGCACCCTCCAGCATTTCCGCACTGCTTGAAAATCCGATAGCGGAAGCTACGGAGCTTGAAATCAGCGACTCATAGGAAAGTGAGCCGATAACGGAAAGGCGCCACCAGCTCCAGACTGTTCCGAGTACCGAAATCAGTGCAAACAGCCCGACAACGATAGACAGGCTTGGAACAATGGAAAAGACCAGACTGGATTTGATGACATTTTTTAAATCCTCTTTGGAAATGCCCAGTTCCAGACAGTGTGTGTATGCTTTTTTTAAATAGACCAGTGAAAATCCTACAATGTAGAGCAGTCCGATTATAACCATGGCAAGGAGCAGCGGACTGGTAATAATATCTTTCATGGTAGCCATAAAAACCTCTTTTCTGCCGCGGATGCGGCGCATGTAAATCAGAATAAAATTTAGTTCTTGTGTTCTGTAAGCCAGCGCATTGCCGTATAGGCATAAACGGCGCAGCCTTCGGATAATACCGCTTCGTCAAATTTTACTTTCGGGTGGTGCTGTGGATAGCAGTAGCCCTCCTGCGGTGTGCCTGCCGCCAGTGCAAACATAATGGATGGAACTTCCTGGCTTACATAGGCAAAATCTTCGCTTCCGGTGCTTTTCGGTGCTTTGCCTTCACCGGACATCGCATTAAGTGCAGAAGCCGTAAATGCTTTGGAAGGGCCTAAGAGTTCTTTTAAATAGTCTGCGGTGCAGACGGCAAGATCCGGGTTGTTGTAAAGACATGGACAGCCGCTTCCGTAAGTAACCGTCGCGGTGGCGCGGAAAGCTGTGGCAATGCCGGAAGCAATTTCAGAAACACGCTGTTTGATAAAAGCGCGCGTAGATTCATCATAGGTGCGAATCGTTCCACTCATATGGGCGGTATCGGGAATGACATTGGCGGCATTTCCGGCATTAACCGTTCCGATTGTTAAAATAGCCTCATCGGAAAGTCCGAGTTCTCTTGCGTGGATTTCCTGAAGACCTGTGATAATGTGGGCGGCAACGGTAACCGGGTCAACACCGTTATTCGGCATAGAACCGTGACAGCCTTTTCCCTGAATATCAATATAGAAGTAATCGGCGGCAGGCGCACTGACACCGCCGTCGCAGGAAATAACCGTACCGGCAGGCAGAGGAAGTCCTGCCATTACATGAATCATCATGGCGGCATCGACATCAGGATTTTTTAAGACACCGGCTTCGATCATATCGTGGGAGCCTTCAAAAATTTCCTCGGCAGGCTGGAACATGAGTTTGACCGTGCCTTCAATTTCATCTTCATGTGCTTTTAAAAGGCGTGCGGCGCCTAACATCATTGTAGTGTGCATATCATGACCGCAGGCGTGCATTTTGCCGTTGGTGGAGGGAAAAGAAACATCGGCTTCTTCCTTCATTGGCAGGGCATCCATATCGCCGCGGATTAAAAAGACTTTGCCGTCTTTTTTTTTGCCTGCCAGTGCGACAATGCCGGATTTACCGCACATCTGTGGCTCGTAGCCCATGGAAATGAGTTCCTGCTTTACATAATCAACGGTTTCCTGAATATCAAAGCCCGTACCAGGGTGTGTATGCAGAAATCGTCTTGTCCGGACAAGCTGTTCCTGATAAGAAGCAGCTTCCTGTAAAAGTGCTGTAGTTGTCATAAGGGACCTCCTTTTTCTATAAAAAACTTATTATGAAGCTGGGGTCAAAAATCCCCGGCTATGATGCCTGTGGATTGTTCCACACTGCAATACGGTGTTGTAATATAGTGCCGTAAGTAAAAAAAGGCGAAGATGTCCAAGGGTTTCGTGGCATCTTCGCTACAGAAAATAATATTACCAATCGGGTAATAGTTTGTCAACAAAATAAAAGAAAGTTTTTTATCTGAAAATTTAAAAATATAAAGCCCGAAAACCCGTTGACGGTTCACCACAAAAAGCGTAAATTGAAAGTGATGAATAATAAAGTAGAGGACCTGTAAAATGTATCTTGCAATATGTGATGATGATATACTGTTGTGTGCCAATTTAAGAAGAAAGCTGGCGGCATTTGATACCGGCGGAAACAAACTGTTTGTGGACGAGTATCATTCAGGGGAAGAACTGTTAAAGGGTGCCTGTCGGTGCAATTATGATGCGGTATTTCTGGATTTATATATGGAAGGCATGTCGGGATTTGATACGGCAAAGGCATTAGCCGAAAGAAAAAGCGAAGCCCGGATTATTTTTCTGACATCGAATGAATCGCTCGTATTTGACAGCTTTGAGTACCAGCCGTTTTATTTTTTAAGAAAAGAAAACTATACGGAAGTTCTGCCAAAGGTTATGGCGAGGCTGAAAACGGTTTTAAATCAGAACGGAACCTTTTTACTGGACGGTAAAAATGAAAAGGAATCCATTGCCGTCAGCAGTATCTGTTATGTGGCAAGTGATAAGCATAACGTTGTTATTTATACCACCAAATACAGTTACGAGGTGCGAAAGACCATGACGGAAACTTTAAAACAGCTTGAACCGTATGATTTTGTCAGAATCCACAAGCAGTATCTTGTAAATTTAAAATATGTGAAAAAGGTCAATATGCGGGACGAAACTGTTTTGTTAATGAATGATACGGTTCTGGACATGAGCAGGCGGTGTAAGGATACGGTGCTGGAGCGTTTCACGCAGTATCAGCGCAACATGAACGGAGCGGTATAGATGAATACAACACTGATTAATGAAAATATGTATCAACTGCTGCTGTCGGCAAAGGACAGCGTGGGGATTCTGCTGTTCCAGATGATTATGCTTGAAATGGCACTGCTGTTTATCCGTACAATCAGAAATGATATACAGCGGCGGCGCACGGGAAATGAAAACGGTTATAAAAAGGACACGTTTTTGGGAAACCGCGGTAACTATATGGTATGTGTGGCGGCGGCATTTCTGGTGCTGACGGCGGCAAATCAGTTGATTGTTGCAAAGGGACTTGCCATATACATGCTGGTGCTTTCAGAGGGCGTTGTACTGGGCGTGCTTACAGGGGTATTGACCGGCGGGAATATCAAAAAAGCGATGGTTACGACTGGTGTTTTGACTGTGGCGGCAGGAATTGCCTGCGTCTTAGGAGAACGGTTTTACAATGGAGCGGAGGACAGTGTGATGTTATCCGCCGCATTTATTGCATTTTTGGAATTTGTGCTGGCAGATGCACTTGTTAAAAGAGAGCTGTATCAGCTTCACCCAAAAGAATTGGGACTGCTGGCTCTCACGATTCTGATATGCGCGGCAGTATCGGCAGGGATGCTGTCGGACAGGGTGCCAGACCGTGGCATGGGAACAATCGTAGTGGCAGGTGTTTTGTTAAATGAAAGCTTTCTGATTGTCTTGTTGTGCCGTATTAAGTCCATGCAGAAAAATGAGCAGGCGGCGGAAAAAGCATTGCAGGAGAGCGCTTACCAGAAACAGTATATGGACAGCGTGGCAGTGCTTGACGAGCATGTCCGCAAAATGCGCCACGATTTAAAAAATCACGTCAACACCCTGAATATGCTTCTTTCCGATGAGGAACACGGTCAGGAGCGGGCAAAGCAGTATCTTTTGGAATATGTCCGTCAGACTGCGGCATTACAGGAATTTGTAAAGACGAAAAACAGCGTGGCGGATGCGGTGTTAAATGCGAAGCTGATGTACTGTAAAGAGCAGGATATTCCGGCGGTGATTTCGGTGGATAAGAATATTCGTGGATTAACCCAGACGGAATTATGCTGTGTACTCGGAAATCTTTTAGACAATGCGATTGAAGCCGAGTTAAAGCTTTCCAAGGCACAGAGAAAGATTGAAATAAAGATTGTCATGATAGAAGAAGTATTGGACATTTTGATAAGAAACCGCATTGCAGAGTCGGTTTTACAGGATGTACAGAAAGTAAAAAATATTGGTACAACCAAGCAGGATGCAGAAAATCACGGCTTTGGCTTGAAAAATGTCCGGGAAATTGTAAAAAAATACGACGGATTTATGGATCTGTATGAAGACAGTGGCTGTTTCTGCGTGCATATCCGAATATAAAACCGTTCGTGCCATAAAAGTGACCGCTTGTGCCGCCCCCTCTTGTTAGAAGATAACAGGAGGGGGTATATTTGTTTTAAGAAAATGCCAGAGCGTGTCAGCAATTTCAAAGAATCCGGTATCGGTAATTTCAATTTTGCAGGCGGGCATAAAAAAATAAAGGAGAAGGTTATGAAAAGAAAAAAGTGGGAAATGCCGGGGGTTAAGGCAGGGAGCAGGAGAGCCGCTGCAGTCACACTTACGGTACTGCTGGCGGCAGTCTGCGGCGGCTGTGGGAATCAGTATTCGGTGGAAGATGCCGTAAGCCGCGATGAAAAATTTACGCTGGTGGGAGATGCAGGCGAGGCACAGACCAAGGATTTAAGTCAGGCGACAACCACGGCAATGATAGCACATGAAGAACCGACGGCGTATCAGTTTAACGGCAAAAAGGTAAACGTAACAGAGGTTGGAATGGGAGAAACAAAGCTGTATGGCGGCTTTGAAATGACCGTGCTGAATGCGTGGAAGCTCGGTAATACCCTGACCCGGTTAGATGAAATTGAAAACGGCGATGCCACCTTTAAAAACTGGCTGGTTATAAGCCGCGAGTTAAATGAAGACGGCTCATCGTCCAAGAACAATCACCAGTATGTTGCGGTCAAGGTCCGTATGAAAAATGTATCCGGTGGGAATAACAAAAAGCTGGAAATGAGCGGGACACTGGTGAATAAAGATGGTGAGAATTTATTCCAGCGGATTTCGTTTGCGGAAATAATAGGATTTGATAAATGTCCGTATTTAAAACGTCCCGAAGAATTGCATAAGGACGCATACTTTTATAACTTTGCACAGGATGAGGAAATAGAAACCGTAATGGTATACCAGTTGATAAATACACCGGGTGTTTTAAGAGATGTATATATGTATTCGGGCATTGGCGGAATCGGCGGTACAGACGGTGTCAACTCGATTGCAGACGGCAGTTATATGTTCCGGCTGGATATCGGGGAAGGGAATTAGAAAGCAAAAAGGAGAAACATTGTGAGAGAGCAGTTTCATACAGAATGGGAAAGAGCCGTAAAAAATAAAATGATGTGGATTGCGGTTTTTATAGGCTGTCTGCTTGCCATAGCACAGACGGTATTTGAAGCTTATCCGTATGCCAGAAATCCGTTGATATTTTACAGAGGCAGTGACGGACAACCGGCAAGCCTTTTTATGTACTGGTTCGGATTAAATTCGGGCAGTCCGTATAAAGTGACTTTTTTAACGATTTTTCCGGTGCTGGCGATGATGCCGCATGCACTGTCGTATCATCTGGACCGGAAAGGCGGTTATATTAAAAATGTGTATACCAGAACGAAAAAAATCAATTATCTGACGGCAAAGTATCTGGCTGTTTTTTTAAGCGGCGGTCTGACGGTGCTGTTTCCGTATCTTGTCAGCCTGCCGGTGACCGCCTGTATGCTTCCGGCATTGACACCAATCCGGAACGGACAGTATCTTTCGGCAACAGAGCTGTTTTCATCGATATTTTATACCAAACCGTTTGCCTACATTGCCATTTATATGGTGATTACATTTTTTTACGGCGGAATTTTTGCGACAACGGCTCTGGCGGCGGCAAGCATTGTAGATAATATATTTCTGCTGGGAATGGTTCCTTTTTTAATATGGTATGGTTTTACAACGGCATCAAATTTTGTGGGAAGAAAGTCGGGAATTACGGTGGATCTCATCTGGCTGCTGGATATGAGCCACGGCGCGATACTGCATAAGGAAACCGTTTTTGTGACCGGAGCGGTTGTCGGCGTGATTACGGCGATTATATATTTTGTAAACGGGGTGAAACAAGATGCATTATAAAAGGAAACAAATTTCAAAAAAGAAAATGATGATCAGAAGCGTGGCAGTGCTTGCGTGTCTTATAACAGCGGCGGTTATGGGATATTTTATCCGGGATATTAACAGGCGTTTTCCAAACCCTTCGGTCTGTGAGCAGTATACAAAGGATTCACCCGCAATGCTTGACGGTCTGGAGATTACACCGCTTTCGACACACATTTATTCTTATGATGAATATCGTGAGCGGTATCCCGATTCGCTCGATGCGGGAGAACATGCTAAGGACTGGAAGGTGATTGTGTATAAGCTGGCATTTCGCAATACGACAGAGAAGGAACTGCGTTTTGAGGCGGATTCATTTTTAGCCGTTGCACAAAACAGCGGATTTCACAACGGTGTGTCACAGGAGAACCGAAAGAAAAATCAGACGATACAGCCCGGAGAGGTGCAGGAGATCGAATTGTCGTGTACTGTAACGGAGATTCTTATCGGGAAAAAGTGGTTTCAAAAATTAGAGGAGGAGACGTACACGCTGGTTTACTGGTGGTATCCGGTACAAAAAGAACTGGTGTTTACCAATGAATAAAAAAACTTTACAGGGGAATTGTGTCAGCGGAGCGTGTCTAAAAAAAATGGGGAAAGGGGAGAAGAAATTTTGAAAAAATTTGTCAACGGCTGGCTGGATACCGGACTTTTGTGGTTTTCGGCAGTGCTTATTCCGGTCTGGCTTATGGTTATTTTTAAAACGGCGATGTCGGAGCCGGACGCGGTGTACTGCATGAGTGATATATACAGCTATGCACATGAAAAGGGATTAATTATTTTTTTATTGTTGTCCCAGCTTTTTATTATCAACCATATTAAATATGAAATGCGTGCGGCGGTGCTGGTGCGTAAAAAAAGCATGAAAAGTTTTTGGCTTTCGCTGTGTAAAAAGATTTTTTTACAGGCGGGACTGTTTGTACTGTATGTGTTTGTACTGGTAACGGCATACGGCGTGACACATTTCCAGTGGAAATGCAACTGGCGGGAGCTAAACAGCAATGCGTATGCACAAATGCAGCGTCCGGTGGAATTTGAAGTGGCGGCGTGGCAGACGGCAGGCATTTTTCTGATTGTGCTGTTTGCGGAAATTACCGTTATGGCAATGATGATTGTCCTGCTTTGGTGGAAGCTGTCCCAGCCGGTCTACGGTTATGCGGTAATGATGGTGCTGTTTACACTGGAAAAGCGGATGACACCGGCACCGGTCAATATCTTTTTCCTGCGCATGTGTTTTCCTTGCACAAGGCTCTATTATCAGGGGATTCGTGCGGGCGATGAGATACTTTTTCCGCTGTGCTGTGTGGCGGCGGCATTTGTACTGGGACTGTTTTTGATGCGAAGAAAAAATATGTTAAAGAAAGAGGCAGATTAATGAAACAGCAGATTAGGGCGGAATTAAAGCAGGGAATTGTCAGGCAGTGGTATCTGTACATTCTGCCGTTTGCGCTGGGAGCGGTCAGCACGGCAGCATTTTTAAACCGGTATGCGCTGTTGGAAGCATGGACAGGAGAGCTGCGTGCAGCATCATTTGGGGACTGCTTCGCTTACATTTTCCGCGGTATGCAGGAGTATATTCCGAATCAGCACCAGCCGTTTGAAGTGCCGGTATTATTTTTACTGATAAATATTCTGCTTGCGGTGCTGATTGGCGGTTATGCGGCCGGAGAGCTGCACGGAACGGGGCTGAATAAGCTGGTGCGCTGTCGAAGAAGGTCCGATTGGTGGATTTGCAAATGTATCTGGAATGTGATAAGTGTCCTTGGATATTATGCGGCATTGATTGCGGGAGCGGTTACGGCGGCGTTTATTGCTTCGGTAAAACCGGGCGGTGCGGCATTTTTTTCAGGGATAGCACCGCACAAAGAGGTGGTTGTAAAACTGCTTTTTTGTGAAAATCCTGACAAACTAAATGACAAAATGCTCTGCTGTATGGTATTTGTGCTTCCGGTGCTGACTTCCATGGCGGTATCGCTTTTTCAGATGACAATCGAATTTATCCTACAGCCGTGGGTCAGTTTCATGGTACTTATGACAAACTGCGTATTTTCCGCATTTTTTATGAAAGGGTGCTGGCTGGGGAATTATATGATGCTCTACCGTATGAAACCGGTCAATGCAAACGGTGTGGACTGGCAGACCGGCATTTTGATAAATCTTTTAGTCATAGCCGCAAGCATAACGGCGGGGGTATTTCTTTTTGGCAGATATGACGTACTAAACAAAAACAGCATGAATAAGTAATGACGGTGAATTTTAACCGGGCAAAGGAGTGGGAGAAAAATGAATACAATCGAAATCAAAAATCTGAATAAAAAAATTAAAGGGGCAGAGGTTTTAAAAGATATTAATTTACATCTGGAGGGCGGAAAGGTTTATGGATTAAAGGGAAAGAACGGTTCGGGAAAGACAATGCTTATGCGTGCCGTCTGTGGACTGATTCTGCCGACCGGCGGAAGCATTACCATTAACGGGGAACAGCTTGGAAAGCAGATTTCATTCCCGAGAAGTGTCGGGATTCTGATTGAAAATCCTTCGTTTATTCCGGGGTATACGGGACTTAAAAATCTTTCGGTGCTTGCTGCAATCCAGAAGCGTGTCGTGGAAGATGAAATCCGGGAAACGCTTGAAAAGATTGGCTTAGACCCGGACGATAAGCGCACCTACAGAAAATATTCGCTCGGCATGAAACAGCGGCTCGGCATTGCTGCCGCTGTCATGGAAAATTCGGACATCGTCATCTTGGATGAGCCGATTAATGCCTTAGATGAAAGTGGTGCCAAACAGGTGCGCACGATTCTAAAGGAACAGAAAGAGCGCGGCGCCGTCTGTATCATTGCCTGTCACGATTCCGAGGAATTAAACTTTTTATCCGATGAAATCATCGAAATCGCCGAAGGACGAATTGTGCCGCAGGCGTCACAAAGCTGCCATTAGCGTAGCAGTCTGATTATAGCTTCATAAATCCCGACATCATGCACGCGCCTTTTGCACCTGCCTCTAAAACACCCGGAAGTCTGTCCGGTGTCATGCCGCCAATGGCATACACGGGCAGACAGGTGTTGTCACAGACTTCTTTTAAAAAGGCAAGTCCGCGTCCGGCAAGTCCTGCCTTACATTCCGTTTCATAAATATTTCCTGCAAATACATAGTCTGCACCAAGCTTTTCAGCAAGGCGGACATCATCTACAGAGTGTACCGAAGTGCCAATCTGTGCAAAATCCGATAAAAGTCCCGCTTTGCGGTATGTTTCAAGCTGTGACAGCGACAGCTGGATATACGGGTGATTTAACCGGTGTGCCGATTCAAGAAAGGAATGTAAAATCAGTTTCTTATTATAATGCGTACAAAGTGTGATACAGTCTTTGGCAAGTGCTTCATAAACTGTTTCTTCTAAATCCTTTTCCCGCAGTACAATGGCGGATACATTTGTTGCCGCGATTATTTCCACCTGCGCTAAAAAGCGGTGATAGGATACACTGCCCGGAATGAAATCCAGGGTGTCGGAATCCGGCGGTAGCAGATGGTGGTTGGTAATGGCGATAAAAGCACTGTAATCAGTCATGGACAGCTCCTTCCTAAAGCGGTTTTTGGGTTCTTTAAAAATACTACGTTGCGTAAAGCTATGGAATATGATACCATAGCAATAATGAGTTCTCAAGTTTGTACGTGAAAAATCGGTTAGAAAGTACAGGATGACAGAAGCCCTGTAACTGCATAGAATGAAAGTGCGGTATAAAATCCGGCATAGAGGGGAGGAAATCTGTCAGGAGAAAGCCGCATTTTCGTCAGATGATATTTTGAGAATCAAATAAATAACAGCGAAAATGTCTTTAGCGGCAGAATCGCACAGAAATGGAGCAGATATGGAATATACAATATTTCAGTACATTTATTTTTTCTTCCTATATTCATTTATCGGATGGGTATTTGAAGAAGTGCTGGCGGCATTTAAGTACGGCAGATTTGTCAACCGCGGGTTTGTCAACGGACCGCTCTGCATGAAATACGGCTTTTGCATGATTGTGATTTTAACCGATGTCAGTGATTTGATGGATAATCCTTTTTTACAGTTTGTCATGTGTTTTGTGATTATCACGGTCATTCAGTATGTGGCGGCGGCACTTGTACGCAAAATCACAGGACACCGCCTTTGGGACTATTCGGGACATAAGTGGAATTTAAACGGCTATGTAAGTGTCCGGACATCACTGTTCTGGTCGGTGACTGCCATGCTTTGTATCTGGCTGGTGCATCCGTTTTTATACATTTTATATGAACTGCTTCCGCTGCGGGTGCTGAAGGTGCTTGAAGTGGTACTGCTGGTTTTGTTTGCGGTGGACGTTTTAGTGACGGCGGCGACCATGCTCAAGTGGAAAATACAGGGCAATGTTTATGATACGGTGGCGGCAGGACTTGAAAAGACCAAACAGAGTATCGGGGAAAAACTCATTTTCATGATTCAGAAAAGAATGTACCGCGCTTTTCCGGAAATGGAACATCAGGAAAAGTCCGAAGCAGACGGTTTTGGAAAGCCGGTAAACAGAGTGTTTGCAAAGGGCTTGTGCTTTGATAAGCTGTTTTGGATATTCTTTATCAGTGCGCTGGTCGGGGACTGGATTGAAACGGTGTTTGTGTGGGCGACTTCCGGGGTGCTTATGAGCCGAAGCAGTCTTTTATACGGAACATTCAGCATTGTGTGGGGACTTGGCGGCGCGATTGCGACAGGTCTTTTATATTCCCTGCAGAAAAGAAATGACCGTTATATTTTTATCGCAGGATTTTTCATGGGTGGTGTGTATGAATACAGCTGCAGCGTGTTTACGGAAGTGGTGTTTGGAACGACGTTCTGGGATTACAGCCATATGCCGTTTAATATCAACGGGCGGATTAATCTGCTGTTCTGCTTTTTCTGGGGTGTGCTTGCCATTGTGTGGTTAAAGCTTTTGTACCCGGCAGTCAGCAGGGTGATTGAAAAGATTCCACCGGTAGCGGGAAAAGTACTTACGTATATTTTAGTATTTGCAATGGCGCTGGATATGCTGATTTCGTCCGTGGCATTAATGCGCTATGTAGACAGAAAGCAGCAGGCCGGCGCGGATACGGCAGTGGAGCAGTTTTTGGACCACACCTATCCGGACAGTTTTATTGAGTGGGTATATCCGAATATGAAAATAACGGATTAAAGAAATGGAGGAAGTGTATGTTAGAAGTAAAGGGGCTGAAAAAGACATTTAAAATGTCGAAAAAGCAGCAGAAAATCGAAAAGACAAAAGAAAAAATCAAAGTGGCGGTAGCAGACGTTTCATTTGATGCGCGTCCGGGAGAAATCCTTGGAATCCTTGGCGCAAACGGCGCCGGAAAAACCACAACGCTCAGAATTTTAGCATCAGTTATTAAGGCTGATGAAGGTCAGGTGTGTTTAGACGGTGCGGACATTACAGGCAATCTTATGGATTACCGCAGACATATCGGATTTTTAACGAGTGAATTAAAGCTTGAGGATTACTTTACACCGAATTATCTGTTTGACTACTTTTCAAAGCTGTACGGTGTCGGGGAAGAACAGGCAGCACAGCGTAAAAAAGAGCTGTTTGAAAAATTCGGTATTGATAAATTTGCAGAGGTTAAGGTTGCCGATATGTCAACCGGTATGAAACAGAAGATTTCACTGGTCATTTCCATTGTACATAACCCGGATATTATTATCTTTGATGAACCGACCAACGGACTCGATGTTATTACGGAACGGATTGTGGTGAACTTCTTAAAGGAGCTGCGCGAACAGGGCAAATGCATTATTATTTCCAGCCACATTTTCAGCCTGATTGAAAAAATTTGTGACCGTGTGGTCATTATTATCCGTGGTAAATCCGTGTGCTGTGATACGCTGGAAAATGTTATGGCGGGACAGCCGTTAGAAGACCGGTTCTTTGAACTGTATGAAAATATGGAGGGTAAGGCAGATGAATAATATTTTTACAATCATGAAAAAGGAACTGTTCCGGTATCTTTCGGATAGGCGTATGCTTCTGACAACGATTCTCCTGCCGGGACTGATGATTTATATTGTGTATTCGATTATGGGGCAGGCGATGTCGAGCCAGTTTGAGGTCAAAGATGATTATAAGACATCGGTATTTATGCTGGATACGCCGCAGAGCTTAAAGCCGGTATTTGACAGCTTGAATCTGGATTACCGGGATGCGGATAAATCTATGGATGAGATGAAAATGCAGGTGGAAAATCAGGATTGTGATTTGATTGTCATATTTCCGAAGGATTTTGAACAGGCAGTGGCAGCTTACGACAGCATGACGGCGCAGACCCCGGCACCGCAGGTTGAAATTTATTATAATTCCTCAAAGACCGAATCGGCAAGCGGTTACAGCATGATTACAGAGGTTTTAAACCAGTACGAAAGCAGCATGATTAACAAGTTTGATATTAACGCAAATGCAGACGGCGGGTATGACCTGGCATCGGATAAGGATATTACGGGAAAAATCTTCTCCATGCTGTTCCCAATGCTTCTGATGACGTTTATTTTCAGTGCATGTACGTCCCTCGCACCAGAGTCGATTTCAGGGGAAAAGGAGCGCGGCACGCTTACCACACTGCTTGTAACACCGGTACGCCGCTCTGAAATTGCGATTGGAAAGATTCTTGCCCTTAGTATCCTTGCACTGCTGAGTGGTCTGTCAAGTTTTACGGGAACGGCATTGTCCCTGCCGAAGCTTATGGCAATGAGCGGTGACGACGTAGGGGTGAATGTTAATGTCTATCATGTACAGGACTATGCGCTGCTGTTAATGATTGTGCTGTGTTCGGTACTGCTGATTATTTCATTGATTTCAGTCGTATCTGCATATGCAAAAAATGTGAAAGAAGCGGGGACATATGTATCGCCGTTAATGATAATTATAATGATTGTGTCAATCAGTACGATGTTTGGAAACGGAACGCCGCAGGAAAATTACTGGTATCTGATTCCGATTTACAACAGCGTGCAGTGCATGAGCAGTGTCTTTTTATTCTCGGTCAATGCCGTGCATGTAATGATTACCTTTGTATCCAATCTGGTTTATGCGGGAATTTTCGTATGGGTACTGACAAGAATGTTTAACAGCGAAAAGATTATGTTTTCTAAGTAAAAATAAAATGCAGGAAAACGCAAGGAGGTTGTAAAGCTTTGCGTTTTCCTGCATTTTTTATAATTTTTTATAAGTTTAGCTGTTCCGGCTTAAAGTGGGCGGGACCAGCGGCCGGAAGCGCCACACGGAAGCACCAGTCCGTTAGAGGATACCGGAAGTCCGACCTCCTGTGAATCAACCTGTCCGTCAAATGCCTTTAATTCCGTAGAAAGCATATAGGAAAGCACAGCAGGCTGTAAGCCGGTGGTGTAAGAGTTAATCAGGAAAAACAGCGGGTCATCGGATAACAGCTGTGCGCACAGTTGAATCAGCGGATAAACGGATTCTTCAATTTTCCAGATTTCACCCTTCGGACCTCTGCCGTAGGATGGCGGGTCCATGATAATACCGTCGTAGTGGTTGCCGCGGCGGATTTCACGCTGGACAAATTTAACGCAGTCATCGACAATCCAGCGGATTGGCTTGTCAATCAGTCCGGAGGATGTTGCATTTTCCTTTGCCCATGCAACAATGCCTTTGGAAGCGTCAACATGGGTGACATGTGCACCGGCAGCAGCTGCGGCAAGGGTTGCACCGCCGGTATAGGCAAAGAGATTTAATACCTTTACCGGCTTATCCGGATTTTTCTTTACCTTTTCGGAAATCAGATGTCCAAACCAGTCCCAGTTGGTTGCCTGTTCCGGGAAAATACCGGTGTGCTTAAAGCTGAACGGCTTTAAATTAAACGTCAGCGGCTGTTTAAAGGACGGACTTTCATACTGAATCTGCCACTGCTGCGGCAGGTCAAAGAACTCCCATTCACCGCCGCCCTTGCTGCTGCGGTGGTAATGTCCGTTCATTTTACGCCAGCCTTTTTCTTTTTTTGGTGTGTTCCAGATAACCTGCGGGTCGGGTCTTACAAGCAGGTAAGTTCCCCAGCGTTCCAGCTTTTCGCCTTCGGAAGTATCAATGACTTCGTAATCTTTCCAGTTATTTGCAATAAACATATATAAAACCTTTCTTTCCTGATGTATATGGGCTGAAGTCCGGCAAGCATTTATGCAGACCCGGACGGATTTTTGCCGTCTGCCATAGACATCATAAATAATCGCTTATGAATGTTTATTTATCATATCATAAAGGTTTGATGGTGACAATCCCACGATATGTGAATATGGGGCAGAATTTTGAGAGTGCGTAGTGTAAATTGATTTAGGGCAATCAGAATTTGGAGCTGTTGTGCGGAGATCAGTCTATATAATAGGTAGAAACATCTCAAATCCATGCGGAAAAGTTGCAAAATAACGGGGTAATCAGTATAATAACATCATATTTGCAGAAAAAATGACAAAAGGGAATAAAAGTACACCCTGGAATGGAGGGAAAATGTTTCAGAATTACAAAACGAAAACCTTGAAAAAAGATATTTTATCAGGAATTATTGTAGCCCTGGTATCAATTCCGATTTCAATGGGATATGCGCAGGTTGCCGGGCTGCCGGTTGTATATGGCTTATACGGCTCACTGCTCCCGATTCTTGTATTCAGTCTGATTACTTCATCGCCGCAGTTTGTATTTGGTGTCGATGCAACACCGGCGGCACTGGTCGGTGCGACACTGGCTTCACTTGGCATTGTAACAGGCTCAGGAGAAGCAATCAGGCTGGTGCCGGTCATTACGCTGGTGACTGCCGGGTGGCTTCTGCTGTTTTACATCGTGCGCGCAGGCAAGCTGGTGAGTTACATCTCAACGCCGGTTATGGGCGGATTTATTTCCGGTATCGGCTGTACGATTATTTTAATGCAGGTGGCAAAGCTGTTTGGCGGTTCGGCAGGCACGGGAGAACTTTTTGTCCTGATTGCCCATATCTTAAACCAGCTGCAATATTTTAACCTGTTATCGGCGGTGCTTGGCATTGGTACGATTGTGATTATTTTAACAGCAAAAAAATATGTCCCGAAGTTTCCAATGTCGGTGGTATTAATGGCAGTGGGAGCTGCACTGACTGCCGTTTTCCATATTGACCGGTATGGGGTGAAGCTTCTGCCGCAGGTATCGGCGGGACTTCCAAAACTGGCATTTCCCGATGTCAGTGTGCTGGGTGAAAATACAGGGGATATTCTTTTGCTGTCTTTTACCGTGGCACTTGTTATTGTGGCACAGACATTACTTGCCAGCAGTAATTATGCGTTAAAATACAATTATAAAATCAACAACAATCGCGAGGTGCTTGCCTATGCGGCGGGCAATTTTGCCGGAGCGCTGGTGGGATGCTGCCCGATTAACGGCAGTGTGTCAAGAACCGGCATCGGCGACCAGTTTGGCGCACGCTCGCAGGTGATGTCTTTATCGGCAGCATTTACAATGGTACTGGTACTGCTGTTTGGCACAGGGCTGTTACAGTATCTTCCGGTTCCGGTGCTGACCGGTATTGTTATCTGTGCGCTGATTGGCATTCTGGAATTCGGACTTGCAAAGAAGCTTTGGAAGACGAATAAGCAGGAATTCTTAATATTTATGGCAGCGTTTTTTGGTGTTCTGATTTTTGGAACGATTTACGGTGTTATTATTGGCGTGATTTTATCGTTTATTGCAGTAATTATCCGCGCAGTAGTGCCACCGAAAGGATTTCTTGGCATGATTCCGGGACAGGAGGGCTTTTATGCATTGAAAAGAAACCGCAATGCCCACCCGGTACAGCATACGGTAATTTACCGTTTTTCGGGCAATCTGTTTTTTGCCAATATTGACACATTCCAGAATGATATTGAAAATGCGATAAAAGAAGATACCAAACAGGTGATTGTCGATGCGAGCGGAATCGGAAGCATTGATATCACAGCCGCAGACCGCCTTGTTATTTTAAACAGAAATCTGCGTGCGAAGGGAATCCGCTTTTATCTGACAGAGCATGTAGGTGCGGTCAACGACCAGTTAAGGGCTTTTGGAGCGGGGAGTCTGGTAGAGGAAGGCGTTGCAAGAAGAACCATTTCACTTGCACTGCGTGATGCGGGTGTGGATAAGCCGTATCCGCTGGAAAATGAAAACGGACTGAATATGAAATATGCCTTTGTGGAGGCGCAGGAGCGGCTCGCGGAATTTGAATGGGCATTTGGGAATGATGCGGAAGAAAAAATGGAACAGATTGCGATAGAGATTGCCCGGCAGATTACAGCTGCAAATGAACATAGTGCAGAGACACTTAAAAAAGCAGAAAATCACGTATCATGGGGCCGTATCGGTTTGTATGACGAAGAAGAGCTGCTTGACCGTCTGGAAATGCATTTGTCTGAAATGGCACAGAACAACCCTGAAAATGAAAGTGAGATTGAAGAGCAGATTGAACAGCGAAGAAGTATTGTTGAATTAAAATTACAGCATATCAATCCCGAAGCACTCCGTATGCTCAAGCAGCACCGCCACGAACTGGCAATGCAGTTTAAAGAACGCAATCCGAAAGCCTACGCGCATATGCTGGAACGCAGAAAAGAGCATATCCACAGGTTGACCAAGACCAATCCCGAACTGGCGGCAAAGCTGCGGGAATTATACGGTGAGAATGGAGAAGAATCATGAATATATTAAATGTAGAAAAAGTAAGCAAAACCTATGGAGAAAAACAATTGTTTGACGAGGTGACACTCGGTGTCAACAAAGGCGACAAAATCGGTGTTATCGGTGTCAACGGCACGGGAAAATCTACATTTTTAAAAATTATTGCGGGCCTGGAGGAAGCCGATGCCGGACAGGTTGTAAAGGGCAAGGGCGTAACGGTCGCTTATCTGGAGCAGAAGGCGCAGTTCCCGGAAAAGGATACGATTCTTGGCTACGTCCTGCGTGGTAAACAGCACAGCAGTGAGGCGGAAGCGAAAACAATTCTTACAAAGCTTGGCATTACGGAATTTGATAAAGATATTCATGCGCTTTCCGGCGGGCAGAAAAAAAGAGTTGCGCTGGCAAAGACACTTGTAGAACCGGCGGAGGTACTGATATTAGACGAGCCGACCAACCATTTGGATAATGAAATGGTCATCTGGCTGGAAGATTATATCCGCCAGTTTAAGGGTGAGCTGCTGATGGTAACGCATGACCGTTATTTTCTTGACAATGTTACCAACCGGATTGTGGAACTTGACCGCACGCATTTATACAGCTACGATACGAATTATTCGGGTTTTCTGGAGTTAAAGACCCAGCGTGAGCAGATGGAAATGGCGACCGAAGAAAAGCGGCAGAATATTCTGCGTCGTGAGCTGGAATGGATCCGCAGGGGCTGTCAGGCGCGTTCCACCAAACAGCAGGCAAGAATTGACCGTTATGAGGATATGAAGGAAGCGTCCAGACAGGCACGTGCCAGCTTTGAAAAACAGGCAATGGAGATGAACTCGGTCACATCGCGCCTCGGCAAAAAGACGATTGAACTGGAAAATATCACAAAAGCCTATGACGGCATTACGTATATCCGTGATTTTTCATACATATTTTTAAGAGATGACCGTATCGGTATCATAGGTAGAAACGGCTGTGGAAAATCGACACTGATGAAGATTATCACAGGACAGATTCAGCCGGACTCCGGCACGGTTTCAATCGGTGAAACGGTAAAAATCGGGTATTTCATGCAGGAGAATGAACCGCTGGACGAAAAAATGACGGTGCTTGAATATGTAAGAAGCATCGGCGAATATGTGACAACGGCAACCGGCAAGGCGACAGCGTCCCAGATGTGCGAGCGTTTTTTATTTACGCCGAAAATGCAGTGGACACCGATAGAAAAGTTATCCGGTGGTGAAAAGAGAAGACTCTATCTGCTCAGTGTCTTAATGAGTGCGCCGAATGTACTGATATTAGATGAACCGACCAACGATCTGGATATTGAAACGCTGGAAATACTCGAAGACTACTTAGACGGCTTTGCAGGCATTGTCATTACCGTATCGCATGACCGTTATTTTCTCGACAGAATTGTGGATCGTATTTTCGCATTTGAGGAAAATGGTATCCTGCACCAGTACGAAGGCGGATTTAGCGACTATTACGAAAAGTCCGGAGGTATGCAGGCAAAACAGGCTAAGATTGCGGAAAAGCCGAAGGGTAAAAAAGAATACAATAAGGACCGCGAGAAAAAACTCCGCTTTTCTTATAAGGAACAAAAAGAATACGAAGTGATCGATGAAGAAATCGCCGCGCTGGAACAAAAAATTGCTAAGCTGGATAGCGAAATAGAAATGGCTGCAACACAGTACAGCCGTTTAACGGAGCTGACACAGGAAAAGAGTGAACTGGAAGAACAGCTGGAGTTTAAGATGAACCGCTGGGTGGAATTAAATGAACTGGCGGAGCTGATTGAACAGCAGAAACAAAAATAAAATGATGCAGCAAAATACCATCAGACAAATTTTGACAAAAATACCTCCATATGATAGACTCAAATATGTATAATTTATAAAAAAATTATAACGAAAAAATAAACTACGGAGGGAAAGAAATGTTTTGTAAATTTTGTGGTAAAGAGCTTCAGGACGGAGAAGTATGTGGATGCGCAGGCAGCCAGCAGGCAGCCGCAGCACAGGCACAGCAGACATCCGGTGCAGCACAGGCAGCAACGGATCAGATGAGCGGTCAGGTTAATGCCGGTCAGGCAGATGCAGCGGGTGCACAGGGGACGCAGTTTAATACGGCACAGATGCAGCAGAAGGCAAACGAGTATATGCAGCAGGGTATGGAAGCGGCAGGAAATGCATGGAAGAACCTGCTTGGCATCTTTAAGTCACCGGCACAGGAAGGCCGTGCTTATGTGGCAGAGTCTGATATGACAGTGTCACTGATTCTGATTGTGTTACAGGCAGTCATTGCCGGCTTGTTCGGATTAATCTGCACCACCAGAATCAATGCAGCTTTTTCAGGGATTACTTCATATTTTTCATCGAATAAGTATCAGGTATCCAATGCAAAGGGATTTTTTGTTACATTGATTTTTTCAGTTGTTTTATCAGCAGTGTTTGCATTGATTTTCTTTGCAGCAGGCAAGATTGTAAAGGCAGATATTGATTACAAAAAGGCGCTTGCAATTACAAGTGTAAGAAGTGCTGCAGTGATTCCGTTTATGCTTGCAGGCTGTGTTCTGTTATTTGTTAATCCGGGCATAGCATTTGCAGTATTCTATCTTGGCAATATTTTGGCAATCTGCTTTGTATATGCTGCAATGACAGGAATCTGTGAAGAAAATAAGCTTTCTTATATGATTGCAGTAAGCGTAATCGTATTTGCGGTTGTGGCAGTCGTTATCATGAGCAAAGCTGTGGGACTGTATGTACCGTCAGGTATTAAAAGCTTATCAAGCCTGAGCAGCCTGATGAGTATGTTTTACTAATCCGGAAAGAAATATAAAACGGATTTCTTCTATATATAATAGGTAGAAATTTGAAAAAATGACAACAGGGTGATTGTTCTTAAAAAAGAACAATTATCCTGTTGATTTTATTAGTATAGTCGTGTATACTAGCAATTGCTGTGACATTGATAGCTGTGAAGCGTGAGGTTGCTGCGATACAATCGCAGGTTTTCCGTGGAGCGAATGTCAAATAATTCTGGCGACAAGTCACTGTACAATATCATCTGTAAATGAATAAGATGACCCGTAGGTTCACAACGTCCTAAGAGATATTGTGATACGCGTGGGAGTGTGTACAGTCACCGCTTGTCGTACTTAAATCTAGAAAGTGCGAAGGAGGCGACTTTTTTTATGGCAAATCAGGTAATTAGAATTACACTGAAGGCTTATGATCATCAGTTAATCGATCAGTCAGCAAAGAAAATCATTGAAACTGCTAAGAAAACAGGAGCACAGGTAAGTGGTCCGGTACCTCTTCCAACAAAGAAGGAAGTTGTTACAATTCTTAGAGCTGTTCACAAGTACAAGGATTCAAGAGAACAGTTCGAGCAGAGAACACACAAGAGACTGATTGATGTATTATCTCCATCTCAGAAGACTGTAGATGCTTTATCTAAGTTAGAGATGCCGGCTGGTGTGTTTATCAACTTAAAGGTAATGAACTAATCATTACAGACATTTTTCATTATTAGAGCAATAATCCTAAGGGTTTAATATAGAAGCAACTTATGCAACGCATTCATTTAAGGAATGCAACATGCAGCACAGTGGTGCGGGTTCCACTTATATTGGCTGTTCTAGGATGACAGGATGCGCTGTGCGGACATTTAAAGCGAGCATATTCATCTTGTCCGCTGTAGATTAAACAGGAGGAAAATCAATGAAGAAGGCAATTTTAGCTACAAAAGTCGGAATGACTCAAATCTTCAACGAAGACGGTGTTTTAACACCTGTAACTGTTCTTCAGGCTGGTCCTTGTGTTGTAACACAAGTAAAGACAGTAGAAAACGACGGTTACGATGCAGTTCAGGTTGGTTTTGCTGACATTAGAGAAAAGTTAGTAAACAAGCCTGTTAAAGGACATTTTGATAAGGCAGAGGTTCCTTACAAGAGATTCTTAAGAGAGTTCAAGTTTGAAAATGCTTCAGAATACTCAGTAAAGGATGAAATCAAAGCTGATATCTTCGCAGCAGGCGATAAGGTAGATGCAACTGCTATTTCAAAGGGTAAAGGTTTCCAGGGCGCAATCAAGAGATTAGGCCAGTCAAGAGGACCTATGGCTCATGGTTCTAAGTTCCACAGACATCAGGGTTCAAACGGATCAGCAACAACACCTGGTAGAGTATTCAAGGGAAAAGGAATGCCTGGACATATGGGTTCTAAGAGAATCACAATCCAGAATCTTGAAGTAGTAAGAGTTGATGTTGAAAACAACGTAATCTTAGTTAAGGGTGCAGTACCTGGACCTAAGAAATCATTAGTAACACTGAAAGAAACAGTAAAGGCTGCAAAGTAGTTTTTGCTAAGGAAGGAGGACCACACAGATGGCAAACGTATCTGTTTACAATATTGAAGGCAAGGAAGTTGGCTCAATCGAATTAAACGATGCAGTATTTGGTGTTGAAGTAAATGAACATCTTGTACACATGGCAGTAGTTAACCAGCTTGCAAATAATCGTCAGGGAACACAGAGCGCAAAGACACGTTCAGAAGTTTCTGGTGGCGGAAGAAAACCTTGGAGACAGAAGGGAACTGGTCATGCAAGACAGGGTTCTACAAGATCTCCACAGTGGACAGGCGGCGGCGTCGTATTCGCACCAAAGCCAAGAGATTATTCATTCAAGATGAATAAGAAGGAAAAGAGAGCAGCTCTCTGCTCAGCATTATCATCAAAGGTTGCTGAAAGCCAGATCATCGTTCTGGATGAGTTCAAGCTTGATGAAATCAAGACAAAGAAATTTGTTGAAGTTATGAATAACTTAAAGGCATCTAAGGCTTTAGTTGTTCTTGAAGGTGAAAATAAGAATGTTGTTCTTTCAGGAAGAAACATTCCGACAGTAAAGGTTACAGCTACAAACGAAATCAACACATACGATGTATTGAAGTATGAAACATTAGTTGTAACAAAGGCTGCTGTAGAAAAACTCGAGGAGGTATATGCATAATGGCAAACGTACAGTATTTTGATGTAATCCTCAAGCCGGTTATTACAGAAAAGTCAATGGCAGATATGGCTGAAAAGAAATATACATTCCTTGTACATCCGGAAGCTAACAAGTCTATGGTTAAAGAGGCTGTTGAAAAGATGTTTGAAGGAACAAAGGTTGCTAGAGTTAACACAATGAACAGCATTGGCAAGAAAAAGAGAAGAGGCAGAACAGTAGGTACTACTGCGAAGACTAAGAAGGCCATTGTATGGTTAACAGAAGACAGCAAAGATATTGAGATTTTTGAAGGTCTCTAAAATAAAGCAGCGTTAAACGTGTAGAAAACAATATTACACACTCGAAAGGAGAGAATATAATGGGAATTAAATCATATAACCCATATACACCTTCCAGAAGAAATATGACTGGCTCAGATTTCTCTGAAATTACAAAGTCAACTCCTGAGAAGTCATTACTTGCTTCTAAGAAGAAGACTGCTGGTCGTAACAATCAGGGTAAGATCACAGTAAGACACCACGGTGGTGGAAATAGACAGAAGTACAGACTTATCGACTTCAAGAGAAATAAGGAAGGCGTTCCTGCAAAGGTTATCGGTATCGAATACGATCCGAACAGAACAGCAAATATCGCATTAATCTGCTACGCAGATGGTGAAAAAGCATATATCCTTGCACCACAGGGATTAACAGACGGCATGACAGTTATGAACGGTGCTGAAGCTGAAATCAGAGTTGGTAACTGCTTACCGCTTTCAGCTATTCCTGTTGGTACTCAGGTTCACAATATTGAATTATACCCTGGTAAGGGCGGACAGATGGTTCGTTCTGCCGGAAACTCAGCTCAGTTAATGGCTAAGGAAGGAAAGTATGCAACATTAAGACTTCCTTCTGGCGAAATGAGAATGGTTCCTATCGTATGCCGCGCAACAATCGGTGTTGTAGGTAACGGTGACCACAACCTCATCAATCTTGGTAAAGCCGGACGTAAGAGACATATGGGTATCAGACCTACAGTTCGTGGTTCTGTCATGAACCCGAATGACCATCCACACGGTGGTGGTGAAGGTCGTGCACCGGTTGGTCGTCCAAGCCCGATGACTCCTTGGGGTAAGCCTGCTATGGGACTTAAGACTCGTAAGAAGAAGAAACAGTCTAACAAGCTTATCATAAGAAGAAGAGACGGTAAGGCAATTAAGTAATTGAATTTTAACAAGATTATTAAGGAGGTTTGAACCTATGGCTCGTTCACTTAAAAAAGGACCATTCGCTGATGAAAGCTTACTTAAAAAGGTAGATGCGATGAACGCTTCTAACGATAAGCAGGTTATTAAGACATGGTCACGCCGTTCAACAATTTTCCCATCATTTGTTGGACATACAATCGCAGTTCATGACGGAAGAAAGCATGTGCCTGTATATGTTACAGAGGACATGGTAGGCCATAAGCTCGGTGAGTTCGTTGCAACAAGAACATACAGAGGACATGGCAAAGACGAGAAGAAGAGTAGATAATTCAATATTTGAAAGGAGGTTTTAATCCATGGCAAAAGGACATAGATCCCAGATAAAGAGAGAGAGAAATGCTGTTAAGGATACAAGACCAAGCGCAAAGTTATCTTACGCTAGAGTATCAGTTCAGAAAGCGTGTTTTGTATTAGATGCGATCAGAGGAAAGAGCGTTGAAGAAGCACTCGCTATCGTAATGTACAATCCAAGATATGCTTCATCATTATTAGAGAAGTTAATCAAATCAGCAGCAGCAAATGCTGAAAACAATAATGGTATGGACCCAAGTAAGTTATACATTGAAGAGTGCTATGCAAACAAAGGACCTACAATGAAGAGAATCCACCCAAGAGCACAGGGTAGAGCTTACAGAATCGAAAAGAGAATGAGCCATATCACAGTAATTCTGAATGAGAGATAATTCGAGGTATCAATGTGTGTTATGTGCTTTGCCGCATAACATACACCCTCGGGTAAAACAGAAAGGAGATTTACATGGGACAGAAAGTTAATCCTCATGGTTTGAGAGTCGGCGTTATCAAAGACTGGGACTCAAAATGGTATGCAGAAGACAACTTCGCAGATAACCTTGTAGAAGATTATAACATCAGAAAATTCCTCAAGAACAAGTTATATGCAGCAGGAATTTCAAAAATTGAAATAGAGAGAGCTTCAGACAGAGTTAAGATTATCATCCACACAGCTAAACCGGGTGTTGTTATCGGTAAGGGTGGTGCTGAAATCGAAGCACTTAAGAAGCAGGTTGAAAAGCTTACATCTGCTAAGAGATTAAGCATCGACATCAAGGAAGTAAAAAGACCGGATAAAGACGCACAGCTTGTTGCAGAAAATATTGCACAGCAGCTGGAAAACCGTATCTCTTTCAGAAGAGCTATGAAGTCCTGCATGGGCAGAACAATGAAGCAGGGTGCTAAGGGTATTAAGACATCTTGTTCAGGTCGTCTCGGCGGTGCTGATATGGCTCGTACAGAGTTCTATAGCGAAGGTACAATTCCTCTTCAGACACTCCGTGCAGATATCGATTATGGTTTTGCAGAAGCTAACACAACTTATGGTAAAGTTGGTGTTAAGGTATGGATCTATGAAGGTGAGGTACTTCCAACAAAGACAAACAAGGAAGGGAGCGATAAGTAATGTTACTACCTAAGAGAGTGAAACATCGTAGACAGTTCCGTGGTTCAATGGCTGGTAAGGCTACAAGAGGCAACAAGATTACAAATGGTGAATATGGTATCGTTGCAACAGAACCATGCTGGATTAAGTCAAATCAGATAGAAGCAGCCCGTATTGCTATGACACGTTATATCAAGCGTGGCGGTAAAGTATTTATTAAAATTTTCCCAGATAAGCCGGTAACAGGTAAGCCTATCGGTGTTCGAATGGGTAAAGGTAAAGGTAACTTGGAGTGCTGGGTAGCAGTAGTTAAACCTGGACGTGTAATGTTTGAAATTTCAGGTGTCCCTGAAGAAACTGCAAGAGAAGCGTTACGTCTTGCAACACACAAACTCCCTTGCAAGTGTAAGGTGGTTTCACGTGCAGACTTAGAAGGCGGTGATAACAGTGAAAATTAATAAATATGTAGAAGATTTAAAGGCAAAATCAGCTGCAGAATTAAACGAAGAATTAGTAGCTGCTAAAAAGGAACTTTTCAATTTAAGATTTCAGAACGCAACAAATCAGTTGGAAAATACAAGCAGAATCAAAGAAGTAAGAAAGAATATTGCTAGAATCCAGACTGTAATTGCTCAGAAGAATGCATAATTTATTCCTAAGAAAGGAGAATTGGCTGTGGAAGAGAGAAATTTAAGAAAGACTCGAACAGGCAGAGTTGTAAGCAACAAGATGGATAAGACAATCGTTGTTGCAGTAGAAGACAACGTAAAGCATCCACTTTACAATAAAATCGTTAAGAGAACATACAAGTTAAAAGCTCACGATGAAAACAATGAATGTTTAATCGGTGATGTTGTTAAGGTAATGGAAACCAGACCTTTATCTAAGGATAAGAGATGGAGATTAGTTGAAATTATCAGCAGAGCTAAATAATTTTAATAAGTTAGAATTAAAATTGATATTACTGAAAGGGGTAGTATTATGGTACAACAGGAAACCAGACTTAAGGTTGCTGATAACACAGGTGCTAAAGAAATTCTTTGCATCAGAGTTATGGGTGGCTCAACAAGAAGATATGCAAATATCGGTGATGTTATTGTCGCTACTGTTAAAGAAGCAACACCAGGCGGCGTTGTTAAAAAGGGCGATGTTGTTAAGGCCGTAGTCGTACGTACTGTAAAGGGCGCACGCCGTAAAGACGGTTCATATATTAGATTTGATGAAAATGCTGCAGTAATTATTAAAGATGACAAGACTCCTAGAGGAACTCGTATCTTTGGACCAGTAGCAAGAGAGTTAAGAGATGCACACTTCATGAAGATTGTATCTCTGGCTCCGGAAGTATTATAGGAGGTGCCACAATGTCAGCTGTAAGAATTAAGAAGGGCGATACTGTTAAGGTTATCGCAGGAAAAGACAAAGGCAAAGAAGGCAAAGTAATGTCTGTCAATGCAAAGAACCATACAGCATTAGTTGAGGGCGTAAACATGGTAACAAAGCATGCGAAGCCAAGCGCAGCTAATCAGCAGGGTGGAATTCTCCACCAGGAAGCGCCAATCGATATTTCTAATATCATGTATGTCGTAAAAGGCAAGACAACAAAGATTGGCTACGAATTTAAGGACGGAAAGAAAGTTCGTGTTGCAAAGGCAACTGGCGAAGTTATTGATTAATACAGGAAGGAGGCAATAAATTTTGAGTAGACTTAGAGAGTTATACGATAACGAAATTACAAAGAAGATGACAGAAAAGTTTGGTTACAAGAATCCGATGATGGTTCCGAAGATCGACAAGATTGTAATCAACATGGGCGTTGGTGAAGCAAAGGAAAATTCAAAGCTTCTCGATGCTGCAGTTAAGGAAATGGAAACAATTTCAGGTCAGAAAGCAGTTCTTACAAGAGCAAAGAATTCAATTGCTAACTTCAAGTTAAGAGAAGGTCAGGCAATCGGTTGTAAGGTTACACTTCGTGGTGAGAAGATGTATGAATTCTTAGACAGACTTGTAAACCTTGCATTACCTCGTGTACGTGACTTCAGAGGCGTAAGCGCTGATTCATTCGACGGCAGAGGAAACTATGCATTAGGTATCAAAGAGCAGATTATCTTCCCGGAAATCGAATATGATAAGATTGACAAGGTCAGAGGTATGGATGTAATCATTACAACAACCGCTAAGACTGATGAAGAAGCTCGTGAATTGTTGAGAATGTTCAACATGCCATTCAAGAAATAATAATAGGAGGGAAATTCAATGGCTAAGACTTCAATGAAGATTAAGCAGCAGAGAGCACCTAAGTTCTCTACAAGAGAGTATTCTCGTTGTAGAATCTGTGGACGTCCACATGCTTATTTAAGAAAATACGGAATCTGCAGAATTTGCTTCCGTGAATTAGCATACAAAGGTCAGATTCCAGGTGTGAAGAAAGCATCTTGGTAAGATGAAAATCGTACAGCATTAAAGAGAGATACGGCGTATGCCGTGTTCCTTTAATGCAAACCATTTAACGTAGTCCTGCAAAGCAGGAAACCGGTGAATTTTAAGGAGGATATAAAAAAATGACAGATCCAATCGCAGATATGCTTACAAGAATCCGTAATGCTAACACAGCAAAGCATGATACAGTTGATGTACCATCATCAAAGATGAAGCTTTCCATCGCTAAGATTCTCTTAGACGAAGGTTATATCAAGGCTTACGAACTCGTTGATAACGGTAACTTCAAGGATATCCATATCACATTAAAGTATGGTAAGGATAAGAACGAAAAGATTATTTCCGGACTGAAGAGAATTTCTAAGCCAGGTCTTCGTGTTTACGCAAGCAAGGACGAACTGCCAAAGGTTCTCGGTGGACTCGGTATTGCTATTATTTCAACAAACCAGGGTGTAGTTACTGACAAGGAAGCCAGAAAGCTTAATGTTGGTGGCGAAGTACTCGCTTTCGTTTGGTAGTTTATTCATAAAATTTAGGAGGTGCACGGCATGTCACGTATAGGAAAAATGCCTATCGCTATCCCGGCAGGTGTTACTGTTGAGATTGCAGAAAATAATAAAGTGACTGTAAAAGGTCCTAAGGGAACTCTTGAAAGAGTTTTACCTTCAGAGATGGACATTAAAATGGAAGGTTCTGAAATCGTTGTTTCAAGACCGAATGACTTAAAGAAAATGAAGTCATTACATGGATTAACAAGAACATTAATTAACAACATGGTAATCGGTGTAACAGAAGGTTACGAAAAGAAGCTCGAAGTTAACGGTGTAGGTTACAGAGCTCAGAAGCAGGGTAAGAAGTTAGTATTATCTTTAGGTTACTCTCATCCGGTTGAAATGGAAGATCCGGAAGGACTTGAAACAGTTCTCGATGGTCAGAACATCATCGTTGTTAAGGGTATTGATAAAGAAAAAGTTGGCCAGTATGCTGCTGAAATCAGAGCAAAGAGAGCTCCGGAACCTTACAAGGGCAAGGGTATTAAGTATGCTGATGAAGTTATCAGACGTAAAGTCGGTAAGACTGGTAAGAAATAATTAAAGGAGTGAACAAAAATGGTTAGTAAGAAGTCAAGAGCAGTAGTTCGTGAAAATAAACATAGAAGATTACGTAATCGTTTCAGTGGTACTGCAGCAAGACCACGTTTAGCTGTGTTTAGAAGCAATAATCATATGTACGCTCAGATTATTGACGATACAGTTGGAAAGACACTTGTTTCAGCATCTACACTTGATAAGGAAGTTAAGGCTGAATGTGAAAAGACAAATAACGTTGATGCAGCTGCAGTAGTTGGTACAGTTGTTGCTAAGAGAGCGTTAGAAAAAGGTATCACAACTGTTGTCTATGATAGAGGCGGTTTTGTATATGAAGGAAAAGTAAAAGCATTGGCAGAGGCAGCTAGAGAAGCTGGCCTTGAATTCTAGGCAGAAGGGAGATACAGTATGAAACGTACAATAATTGATGCTAGTCAGTTAGAATTAAATGATAATGTAGTATCAATCAAGCGTGTAACAAAGGTTGTAAAGGGTGGTCGTAACTTCCGTTTTGCAGCACTCGTAGTTGTCGGAGATGGCAACGGACACGTTGGCGCAGGTGTTGGTAAGGCAGCTGAAATTCCTGAAGCTATCCGCAAGGGAAAAGAAGATGCCATTAAGCATTTAGTAGAGGTTCCAATCGATGAGAACGGTTCAGTTCCACATGATTTCATCGGTAAATTCGGAGGCGCTACTGTATTATTAAAGAGAGCTCCAGAAGGTACTGGTATTATCGCTGGTGGTCCTGCTCGTTCAGTTCTTGAACTTGTAGGTATCAAGAATATCCGTACAAAGTCACTCGGCTCTAACAATAAGCAGAACGTTGTTCTTGCAACAATCGCCGGCCTTCAGGCAATGAAGACACCGGAAGAAGTAGCAAGACTTCGTGGTAAATCTGTAGAAGAAATTTTAGGTTAATTGATTGATAGCGCTGCGGGTTTGACGCGGCAGACGGAGGTTGAAAATGGCTGATAAGAAGTTAAGAATAACTTTAGTAAAGTCACCAATCAGTGCGATTCCGAAGCATAGAAGAACCGTTGAAGCTATGGGACTCAACAAGATGCATAAGACAGTTGAACTTCCAGACAACGCTTCAACAAGAGGACAGATTCAGCAGATTGGTTATATGTTAAAGGTAGAAGAAATCTAATAAAATTTGAATAAGGAGGTGCAATGATGGATTTATCTAATTTAAGACCTGCAGAAGGTTCAGTAAAGAGCGATAATTTCAGAAGAGGTCGTGGACACGGTTCAGGAAACGGTAAGACAGCCGGTAAGGGACATAAGGGCCAGAAGGCTCGTTCAGGAGCTCCAAGATTAGGCTTCGAAGGTGGCCAGATGCCATTATACAGAAGAATTCCTAAGAGAGGTTTCAAGAACAGAAACCGTCTGGAAATCGTAGCAATCAACATCAGTGCATTAGAAAAGTTTGATAATGGTGCTGACGTAACAGTTGATACATTAATCGAATCAGGAATCGTTAAGAATCCTAAGGATGGCGTAAAGATTCTTGGTAACGGCGAACTCACAAAGAAGCTCAACGTAAAGGCTAACGCTTTCAGTGCTTCAGCAAAGGAAAAGATTGAGGCGCTCGGCGGAACCTGCGAGGTGATCTAATGTTAAAAACACTGGTCAACGCATTCAAGAATAAAGACATTCGAAAAAAATTGCTTTATACATTAATGATGCTTGTTGTAGTAAGAATAGGAAGCTTGCTTCCTATTCCTGGTGTTGATACGGAATATTTTAGTACGCTTTTGAGCGATATTACTAGCGGCGACATGAGTTATCTTAATGCGTTTACAGGTGGTTCATTTGAAAAAATGTCCCTGTTCGCATTGAGCATAACACCATACATTACTTCTTCCATTATTATGCAGCTTCTTACAATTGCGATTCCAAAGCTGGAAGAAATGCAGAAAGAGGGAGAGGACGGCAGGAAGAAAATTGCTTCCATTACAAGATATGTCACACTCGGTCTTGCTTTAGTTGAAAGTATTGCCATGGCTATCGGATTCGGCAGACAGGGACTCATCAAAGACTATAAAGACATGAGTACATTGCATTATGTGACATCTATTATTGTAGTTATCGCAGTACTTACGGCTGGTTCTGCTTTACTGATGTGGATTGGTGAAAGCATTACTGAAAATGGTGTTGGTAATGGTATTTCAATCGTACTTTTGATTAATATCATTTCAGGTATGCCAAGTGACTTTGCAACACTTTACAATACATTTGTAGCATCTAAGACAATTGCAAGAGGTGTTCTTGCCGCTGCAATTATCTTGGCAATTTTACTTGCTGTAGTAGTTTTAGTTTGCTTTTTACAGGACGGCGAAAGACGAATCCCTGTACAGTATTCACAGAAGATTACAGGCAGAAGATCAATGGGCGGACAGTCTACCCATATTCCGCTGAAAGTGAATACAGCAGGCGTTATGCCGATTATTTTTGCATCATCCCTGATGCAGTTCCCTGTTATTATAGCGCAGCTTTTCTCAAGCACAACACATGAGTGGGCGAAGTACTTAAGCTCATCTTACTGGTGCAGAGTTGCAGCACCGAAATATTCATTAGGATTACTGTTATATGTTGTATTAATTGTTGTATTTGCATATTTTTATACATCTATTACATTCAATCCGGTGGAAGTTGCTGACAACATGAAAAAAGCCGGTGGTGTGATTCCTGGTATTACACCGGGTAAATCAACCAGCGAATATTTGAATAACATTTTAAATTACATTGTATTTATTGGTGCAATCGGTCTGATGATTATTGCATTAATTCCAATTTTGTGTTCCGGTTTCTTTAATGCCAGCGTATCGTTTGGCGGAACATCTATCATCATTATTGTTGGTGTTGTTCTTGAAACTTTAAAGCAGATTGAAGCACAGATGTGTAATCGTTATTACAAAGGATTTTTAAGCGAATAATTAAAACGATATGACTTGCCTGGTGTATTCGCTGGGCGAGTCGTTTGTCTATATAAGGAAGGGTATGAAAAAAATGAAAATCATTATGTTAGGTGCTCCTGGTGCCGGTAAAGGTACACAGGCTAAGAAGATTGCTGAGAAATATACAATTCCGCATATTTCTACAGGAGATATTTTCAGAGCAAATATTAAGAACAACACAGAACTCGGACAGAAGGCAAAGACTTATATGGATAAGGGTGAGCTGGTACCGGACGAACTGGTTGTTGATTTAATTATGGACAGATTCAAAGAAGCAGACTGTGCAAACGGTTATGTATTAGATGGATTCCCACGTACAATTCCACAGGCAGAAGCACTCGACAAAGCCCTTGCCGCAAATGGTGAAAAAGTGGATTTCGCAATTAATGTTGAAGTTCCGGACGAAAACATCATCAACAGAATGTCAGGCAGACGTGCATGTGTAGGCTGCGGAGCAACTTACCACATCAAGTACAATCCGACAAAGGTAGAAGGTATCTGCGATGCCTGCGGCGAAAAGCTGATTTTAAGAGATGATGATAAGCCGGAAACCGTAAAGAACAGACTTTCTGTATATCATGAACAGACACAGCCGTTGATCGACTACTATGCAAAGAAGAACGTTTTAGCAGAAGTAGACGGAACAAAGGATATGGAAGATGTATTTAATGATATCGTAACGATATTAGGAAAGTAGTGAAGCAATGTCAGTTTCAGTAAAGTCCAACAGGGAAATCGAATTAATGCGGGAAGCAGGAAAGATTCTCGGAACGGTTTTAAATGAACTTTCCAAAGAAATTAAACCCGGAATGACAACACACCGGATTGACCAGCTTGGCGAGGAAATGATCCGCAGCTACGGCTGCATACCGTCATTTTTAGGCTACGGCGGGTTTCCGGCATCCATCTGCGTATCCGTGAATGAAGAAGTGGTTCATGGAATTCCATCCAAGAAGCGGATTCTTCACGAGGGAGATATCGTCAGCATGGATGCAGGTGTTATTTATAAAGGGTATCACTCAGATGCCGCAAGAACAGTCGGCGTCGGAGAGATTAGCAAAGAGGCACAGCAGCTGATTGAAGTTACAAAACAGAGTTTTTTTACAGGCATTCAGTTTGCAAAAGAAGGCTGTCATTTACATGAAATTTCAAATGCAATTGCTGCATACAATGAAAGCTACGGGTACGGCGTGATCCGTGATCTGGTGGGACACGGAATCGGAACAGAACTCCACGAAGACCCGCAGATACCGAATTTCACACAGGAGCGCAGAGGTATTAAGCTTTACGAAGGTATGACACTTGCCATAGAGCCGATGGTTGCGGCAGGCGGATATGCAGTGAAATGGCTTGACGATGACTGGACAGTAGTGACTGCCGATCATTCTTTAGCGGCCCATTATGAAAATACAGTGCTTGTTACAAAGAACGGACCGGAGATATTATCTCTGGTAGAAGAATAAAATCGATGTTGGGGTCAAAAGCCCCCAACTATGATATCTACGGATTGTTCCGTGCTGCGCACTCCCACAATCCTACCCAATATTCGCATATCGTGGGACTATCATCCCACTTTTATGCTCATATTGGGGCGGGTCACAAGGTCATTCACCCACCTATGAGCAAGCTCATGTGGGTTTAGACCTTTTGACCCTGATATCATAAAATCTTGAATACAGGAGATTTTCTATGAATGAAGAATTACAATGGTGTTTTGCAAAATCTCTTGCAGGACATGACAAAGAAACTGTATATATCATAAAAAAGATGGATTCTGAGTATGCATATTTGACGGACGGTAAGAATAAGCTTATAGACAGCCCGAAGAAAAAGAAAATAAAGCATATTCAGGTTATCAAAAAAAAGGACAGCAATTTAGAGTCAAAGCATAACAATCATATCAGCATTCAAAATGAAGATATAAAAAAAGCAATTAAACTTTATATTTCCAGCAATAAGGAGGAATGACAAATGTCAAAGGCAGATGTAATTGAAATCGAAGGAACCGTTGTTGAAAAACTTCCAAACGCGATGTTTCAGGTAGAATTAGAAAACGGACATCAGGTGCTTGCACACATCAGCGGAAAGTTAAGAATGAACTTTATCCGAATCTTACCGGGTGACAAGGTAACAATTGAGCTTTCACCATACGATTTAAGTAAGGGCAGAATTATCTGGAGAGATAAATAGAAACGGTTGGTAAAACTATATAAAAAATGCATGGAAATATCGGCATAATTTATATAAAATTATGCTAAAATTTTCTTGCTATTTTTAAAATACTTGTGTTACAATATATAACGAACTTGTCTGAAAGGAGGCTTTTGCAGTGAAGGTTAGATCATCAGTAAAACCAATTTGTGAAAAGTGCAAAGTCATTAAAAGAAAGGGTAGCATCAGAATTATCTGTGAAAACCCAAAGCATAAGCAGAGACAGGGTTAATTACCCGGCTTGTTTGTGCATTTTAGAATAGGTATACACACAGGTATCGGTATATTTATTCGTAATAATGCGGCTGCAGCTATGAACCGCTCGGCTATGTTGTAAGGTTTATAGCTTTTATATAAGTAATTTCATGAAAACTGCGCACACATTTCAGGCGTCAGCAATGACGAGCTGCGTATGGGGTCTGGATTACAAAGAATTAAGAAAATAACTATTCATTTTTTGATTAACGGAGGTTAAAGAACACATGGCTCGTATTTCAGGTGTAGACTTACCAAGAGAAAAACGTATTGAAATCGGTCTTACTTATGTATATGGTATCGGCCGAGTTAGAGCAACAAAGATTCTTGAGGCAGCTCAGGTAAATCCTGATACTCGCGTTAAGGATTTAACAGATGAGGAAGTTGCAAGAATCGCTAAGGTGATTGATGCAGATCCTGAACATTTAGTAGAAGGTGACTTAAGACGTGAAGTTGCCATGAATATTAAGAGATTAAAAGAAATCGGTTGCTATAGAGGAATCCGTCATAGAAAAGGACTTCCATGCAGAGGTCAGAAGACTAAGACTAATGCAAGAACATGCAAGGGTCCGAAGAAGACAGTTGCAAACAAGAAGAAGTAATAAGGAAGACTTTTAATAGGAGGTTAGGTTAGAAATGGCTCAAAAGGTTACAAAAAAAGTGACAAAGAAGCGTGTTAAGAAGAACGTTGAAAGAGGACAGGCTCATATTCAGTCTTCTTTTAATAATACAATTGTTACATTAACAGATGCAGAAGGTAATGCTTTATCATGGGCAAGTGCCGGCGGACTTGGATTCAGAGGTTCTAAGAAATCTACTCCTTACGCTGCACAGATGGCTGCTGAAACAGCAACAAAGGCTGCATTAGTTCACGGATTAAAGTCTGTAGACGTTATGGTTAAGGGACCTGGTTCAGGTAGAGAAGCTGCTATTCGTGCACTTTCTGCTTGCGGTCTTGAAGTTACAAGTATCAAGGACGTTACTCCTGTTCCACATAATGGTTGTCGTCCACCAAAGCGTAGAAGAGTTTAATTAGGAGGTAAATGTTAAGATGGCAGTGAATAGAACACCTGTGCTCAAGAGATGTCGTTCTCTTGACTTAGATCCTGTATATTTAGGAATAGATAAGAAATCAAGAAGAAAGGCTAAGAATGCCGGAAGAAAGATCAGCGAGTATGGTATGCAGCTTCGCGAAAAGCAGAAAGCTAAGTTCATCTACGGTGTATTAGAAAAGCCTTTCAGAAACTACTATAAGAAGGCTGAAAAGATGAAGGGTATGACTGGTGAAAACCTTATGGTTATGCTCGAATCAAGACTTGACAGCATTATCTTCAGATTAGGTTTCGCAAGAACAAGAAGAGAAGCAAGACAGATCGTAGATCACAAGCATGTACTTGTAAACGGTAAGAGCGTTAACATTCCTTCATACTTAGTAAAGGCTGGCGATGTAATCGAAATCAGAGAAAAGTCTAAGTCTTTAACAAGATATAAGGAAATTCTTGAAGCTACAAACGGCAGACTCGTTCCAGAATGGCTCGAAGCTGACAGAGATGCTCTGAAGGGAACTGTTGTACAGTTACCTACAAGAGAAGCTATTGATGTTCCTGTAGACGAAATGCTTATCGTCGAGTTATATTCTAAGTAATTTAGATTGTTGCTATCAGTCGTCGGAAAGAGGATTCGGTATCACTTTCCGGTGGCTGATACAGCAAGTTTAGGAGTATACTGATAATATCCTAAAATGACAATTGCAAGAATAAAACTTTTAAAACCCAAAAGGAGGGGCTATACATGGTTGACGCAGATTTTAATTTCAAAATGCCAAAGATTGAGATGACAGATGTGTCTGAAGATGGCAAGTACGGTAGATTTGTAGTAGAACCACTTGAGAGAGGTTACGGTTTAACACTTGGTAATTCCCTTAGAAGAATTATGCTTTCCTCATTAGTTGGTACTGCTGTAAGCAGTGTCAAGATTGAAGGCGTCCTTCATGAGTTCAGTTCAATTCCAGGAGTAAAGGAAGATGTGACAGAAATCATCATGAACATCAAGCAGTTAGCAATTAAGAATAACAGCAGTTCAGTAGAACCGAAGGAAGCACATATTGATTTCGTAGGCGAAGGTGTCGTTAAGGCATCTGATATTCAGGTTGACCCTGATATTGAAATTATTAATCCTGATCTTGTAATTGCACACTTAAACGGTGCTGATTGCAAGTTATCAATGGAACTTACAATTACAAACGGCAGAGGCTATGTAAGTTCAGAAAAGAATAAGAAAGAAGACCAGCCTGTCGGTGTTATCGCAGTAGACTCTATCTATACACCGGTTGAACGTGTAAATATGTCTGTACAGAATACACGTGTTGGACAGGATACGGATTTTGATAAATTAACACTTGATATTTTCACAAATGGAACAATTGCACCGGATGAGGCATTAAGCCTTGCCGCAAAGGTTCTCAGTGAGCATTTAAAGGTGTTTATTAATCTTTCAGAAAATGCTGCAAAGGCAGAAGTTATGGTAGAACAGCAGGAAGATGAATCAAGCAAGGTACTGTCTATGAGTATCGAAGACCTTGAATTATCAGTTCGTTCTTTCAACTGCTTAAAGAGAGCCGGCATCAATACGGTTGAGCAGCTTTGCAATAAGACACCTGATGACATGATGAAGGTTAGAAATCTTGGTAAGAAGTCATTAGACGAAGTACTTTTAAAGTTAAAAGAGTTAAATTTACAGCTTAGTCCAAACGAAGACTAATGCAGACTGCCACAGGGCAGACCATTCAGAGCGTGAAAGACACGTTCGGTAAAGTAGTTGTATGTAATGCGGCAGATCCGCGTTCATAGTAGAATATTTGTAGAGAAAACGCATATGCAGTAAGTCCATACGCGCATGTATATGGGTTACAAATGGAGGTTTAAAATGGCAAAGTATAGAAAGCTTGGTAGAAATTCAAGCCAGAGAAAGGCTTTATTAAGAAGTCAGGTTACAGCATTAATCGAAAACGGTAAGATCGTTACAACAGAAGCAAGAGCGAAGGAAGTTCGCAAGATGGCTGAAAAGCTTATCACACTTGCTGTAAAGGAAAAGGATAACTACGAAACAGTTACAGTTTCTGCAAAGGTTCCGAAGAAGGATTCTGAAGGCAAGAGAGTGAAGGAAGTTGTAGACGGTAAGAAAGTTACTGTTTATGATACTGTAGAAAAGGAAATCAAGAAGGATTTACCTTCAAGACTTCATGCTAGAAAGCAGATGGATAAGGTTCTCTACAAGGTAACAGAAGTTCCGACAGCTGCTGCTGGAAGAAAGAAGAATACAAAGACAGTTGACCTTACAAATAAATTATTTGATGAAATCGCTCCAAAGTATGCTGACCGTCAGGGTGGTTATACAAGAATCGTTAAGATTGGTTTAAGAAAAGGCGATGCTGCAATGGAAGTACTTCTTGAGTTAGTATAATTTTATTGTAGATGATTGGGAAGCTATGTGTTTTCGGATGCATAGCTTCCTTTTTGTACATATTGCAGAAATATAAGGAGAATTATGGGAATCGTAAAAGCAAAAGACCTTACATTTGAATATATCAGACGTGATGAAGAAGGCAATGTGGAAGGTATTACAACTGCCGTGGACCACGTTAACATGGATATCCAGCCGGGAGAATTTATTGCCATTTTAGGTCACAACGGCTCCGGAAAATCCACATTTGCAAAACATATCAATGCCCTTCTTTTTCCGACAGAAGGGACGATTTTAGTAGACGGACTGGATACTTCCGATGAAGACAACGTCATGGATGTCCGTCAGCGTGCCGGCATGGTTTTTCAGAATCCGGACAATCAGATTATCTGTACGCTGGTTGAAGAAGAAGTGGGTTTCGGACCGGAAAATATCGGTGTACCGACAGAAGAAATCTGGGAACGTGTCGCAGCCAGTTTAAAGGCAGTCGGTATGTATCAGTACCGGAAAGCGTCGCCGAATAAATTATCCGGCGGACAGAAACAGCGTGTAGCGATTGCGGGAATTGTGGCAATGAAGCCGAAATGTATCATATTGGACGAGCCGACCGCAATGTTAGACCCACACGGCAGGGCAGATGTCATGCGGGTACTGCATGAATTAAACCGGAAAGAGGGTGTAACGGTTATTCTGATTACACATTATATGGAAGAAGTCATTGATGCCGACCGTGTTTTTGTGATGGATGAAGGAAAAGTTGTGATGGAAGGCACACCGCGCCAGATTTTTTCAAGGGTAGAAGAATTAAAGCAGCTACGGCTTGATGTTCCGCAGGTGACAGAGCTGGCTTATGAATTAAGCAGAAGCGGCGTTCCGATACGCAGCGGAATCCTGACCAATCAGGAATTGATTGACGAACTTATGAAGTTGAAATAAAATGTGTAAAGAACATTGCTGTATAAATACAGTGGAAATGAGGAAGAAATGTCCATTATTGTTGATAACATCAGTTATACCTATGAAATCGGTACAGGATTTGAAAAACAGGCATTAAAAAATGTAAAATGTGTCATTAACGACGGGGACTTTATCGGACTGATTGGTCATACCGGGTCGGGAAAATCAACCTTTATCCAACATTTGAACGGACTGGTGAAAGCAACCAGCGGTACGATTTATTTTAATGGCATGGATATTTATGATAAAGATTTTGATATGAAAATGCTGCGTAGTAAAGTCGGACTGGTATTCCAGTACCCGGAACATCAGCTGTTTGAAACAGACATTTTTAAAGACGTCTGCTTCGGACCAAAGAATCTGGGACTGCCGAAAATGGAAGTGGAACTGCGTGCATTTGAAGCGCTGCGTCTTGTCGGGTTGGATGAAAATCTGTATTACCAGTCGCCGTTTGATTTATCGGGTGGACAGAAAAGACGTGTTGCGATTGCCGGTGTGCTTGCGATGCGCCCGGATGTGCTGATACTGGACGAACCGACAGCAGGTCTGGACCCGAAGGGCA
This sequence comes from Lachnospira intestinalis, assembly GCF_040095895.1. Taxonomy (NCBI): domain Bacteria; kingdom Bacillati; phylum Bacillota; class Clostridia; order Lachnospirales; family Lachnospiraceae; genus Lachnospira; species Lachnospira intestinalis. The sequence continues at coordinate 47,654 of NZ_JBBMFS010000003.1, read as the reverse complement.
GAGATGAAATTTTAGACAGCATTAAAGATTTAAAAGAAAAAACCGGCATTACGGTGATTTTAGTATCCCACAGCATGGAAGACGTGGCAAAATATGTGAACCGCATTATGGTAATGAATGACGGTGTTTTGATGTATGATGACACACCGAAGCATATTTTTGCAGGATACAGGGAATTAGAGCAGATCGGCCTTGCGGCGCCACAGGTAACTTATATTATGAATGATTTGAAAAATGCAGGCTTTGCCGTTGATGTCAATGCCATTACCGTAGAGGAAGCCAGACAGAGCATTTTGAAGAATTTACAAGGGATTCATGGAAAGGCATAGGAACACAAATTTATGTTAAGAGATATTACCATTGGACAATATTATCAGACAGATTCGGTGATTCACCGGTTAGACCCGCGTGTAAAACTCATGGGAACGCTGATTTTTATTATCACGCTTTTTTTGGGAAAAAGCGTGTGGCTGTATCTGGGTGTTACCGTATTTCTGGCGGCAGTCATTAAATTGTCAAAAGTGCCTGTTAAATTTATTGTAAAAGGCTTAAAGGCGGTTGTAATACTGATTCTGTTCAGTGTCATTTTCAATCTGTTTTTAACGGAAGGAACGCCGGTCTTTCACATCTGGAAACTGACGGTTACTAAAGAAGGTATCTATCTGGCAGCATTTATGATGGTGCGCTTGATATTCCTGATTATGGGTTCATCGCTGATGACCCTGACTACGACACCGACTCATTTGACGGACGGACTGGAAAAAGGACTTGGATTTTTAAAAGTATTTCATGTACCGGTTCACGAAATCGCCATGATGATGTCGATTGCCCTGCGCTTTATTCCGATTCTGATTGAAGAAACTGATAAAATCATGAAAGCACAAATGGCGCGCGGCGCCGATTTTGAAAGCGGCAATCTGATGAAGCGTGCAAAGGCAATGATTCCGATTCTGGTTCCATTGTTTATTTCGGCATTCCGCCGTGCAAATGAACTGGCAATGGCGATGGAAGCCCGCTGTTACCACGGTTCGGAGGGACGAACCAAAATGAAACCACTGCGCTACGGCAAAAATGATAAAATCGCATATCTTGTGCTGGCTGGGTATCTGATAGTGATGATTGGCATTAATACGGCACTGGGCGGCAGAGTCATCTAAATGGAGAGAGGTATGAAAAGAATTAAACTGACCGTTGCATATGACGGAACGCATTACAGCGGCTGGCAGATTCAGCCCAGTGCGCCCACAATCGAAAAAGAACTGGATACGGCAATTTATGCACTGACCGGTGAAAAACTGCATGTCACAGGGGCAAGCAGAACCGATGCCGGCGTGCACGGACTTGGCAATGTGGCTGTTTTTGATACGGAATCGACAATTCCCGGTTCCCGCTTCTGTTATGCGTTAAACCGGTATCTGCCGGAAGAAATCAGCATTTTGGAATCCCGTGAAGTAAAAGGTGACTTTCACCCGCGCCACTGCAATACCAAAAAGACGTATGAATACAAAATTTTAAATACCCCGTTTCCGATTCCGCAGCAGCGCAATTACGCATGGCACGTACCTGGAAAACTGGACACTGTCCGTATGCGGGAAGCGGCGGAACTGCTTGTCGGGGAACACGATTTTAAAAGCTTCTGCTGTGTGAGGACACAGACGGAAACGACCGTGCGGCATGTCTATGGACTTGAAATTTCAGAGCAGGATGCCTATGGTGCAAAAATGTTTACGATACGGATTACCGGAAATGGATTTTTATACAACATGGTGCGGATTATCGCAGGAACATTGGTTCAGGTCGGTAAGGGACAGTTAAGCGCAGACGATGTGGCGCAGATGCTTGAAGCCAAAGACCGTACCGCGGCGGGACAGACTGCCCCGCCACAGGGACTGACACTGATGAACATTGAGTATGTGGACGGCGATGATGCGGAGTATAGAGCTGTGGATAATCCTTCAATTTCATAAGATTTTGTGGATAAGTCCGGAAAATTTCATTTTCAGATGAAAAATAGATTGACACACTCGGACGTGTGTTATATAATTGTTAAATGTGACATGGCATAAGTGCGTGTCCTTAAACTATGAGTTAAGTGCTTAACCAAAGCCCCGGAGAAGCATTTAATATCAATCATATTAGAATTAATAGAATGCAATAAAAGCAATCATTTCAGGAGGAAAACCAATGAAAAGTTATATGGCTAGTGCATCAACAGTTGAAAGAAAATGGTATGTAGTTGATGCTGCAGATTATACATTAGGTCGTTTAGCATCACAGGTTGCTAGTGTTTTAAGAGGAAAGAACAAGCCTACTTACACACCGTTCATCGACTGTGGTGACAACGTTATCGTAATCAACGCTGATAAGGTTAAGGTTACAGGTAAGAAGTTAGATCAGAAGATTTACTATCATCATTCAGACTATGTTGGTGGTATGAAAGAAACAACATTAAAGGAAATGATGGAAAAGAAGCCTGAGAGAGTTATCGAACTCGCTGTTAAGGGAATGCTTCCAAAGGGACCTTTAGGCAGACAGATGTATACAAAGCTTCATGTATATGCAGGACCTGATCATGATCAGGCAGCTCAGAAGCCGGAAGTTTTAAAGTTTTAATTAAAGGACAAATAAGGAGGAAATGACAGTGGCTAAGAAGGCAAACGGAAAGTTCTACGGAACAGGTAGAAGAAAAAGCAGTATTGCTAGAGTATATTTAGTACCGGGTAACGGTAACATTACAATCAATAAGAGATCACTTGATGAGTATTTCGGTCTTGAAACACTCAAGGTTGTTGTAAAGCAGCCTTTAGCATTAACAGAAACAACTGAAAAGTTTGATGTTCTTGTAAATGTACACGGTGGTGGATACACAGGTCAGGCTGGTGCTATCAGACACGGTATCTCAAGAGCTCTTCTTGAAGTTGATTCAGAAGAATACCGTCCATTATTAAAGAAGGCTGGCTTCTTAACAAGAGATCCTCGTATGAAGGAAAGAAAGAAGTATGGTTTAAAGGCAGCTCGTCGTGCACCACAGTTCTCAAAGAGATAGGATTTTATTGTATTTTGGAATACAATTCAATACGATTTATTACACCTCAGAATTTCGGTTCTGGGGTGTTTTTTTATGTGAACTGTGATAAAATAAATATTATGATAATAGGTTATCAAGTATAAGTGATAAAATATTTAAATATTAATCAAAACGGAAGGAGTGTTTATATGACAACTGTAAGCACAAAAAGCGGTAGAATTATAAAAGTTGTATCCAGAGAAGAAGAAAAAAGCACATTGACACTATCAGATTATGAAATGGACGAAAGGGCAGTTGAAGCTGTTAAGGCGGCGATAAATAAAGCAAAGATTTGTAAAAAACCTATAGCAGGTTATGATAAAGAAAAGAAGCGGGCTTATGTTGAGTATGCAAATGGAGAAAGAAAGTATGCAGAATAGAAAACCGATGATTCTTGTTTTAGCAGGACCAAATGGCTCAGGGAAAAGTACAATAACAACTTTTTTTGATAAAGTTGGTCAATATACGAATGCGGATGATGTTGTTGCGGCTACAGGAATGGATAATATGGAAGCGGCTGTTTTGGTTGATAAGATGAGATATGAATCAATATCAAAGAAAGAAGATTTTACATTTGAAACCGTTTTGTCATCTGAATATAAATTAAATATTTAAAAAAAAGCAAAAGAAGAAGGATATTTTATAAAATGCGTATTTGTATTAACTGTTGATCCACAAATTAATATTGCCAGAATAGAATCGCGAGTAGCATCAGGCGGACACGATGTTGATAGTAGAAAAGTTGTTGAAAGATATTATAAATCAATTAATAACATAAAAATTGCGAATCAATGCCAAAGCGTGTTATAATAATCCGGACTATTTGTAAAGAAAGGCACATCATCATGGCAGCAGTTGTAACTGAAAAAATCATAGAAATGTTTCTGATACTTCTTGGCGGGGTAATCGTCTACAAAGCAGGACTGATAGACGATAAAACCGTTCCGAAGTTATCCAACCTGTTATTAATGTTTATATCGCCGCTGCTCATATTCCAGTCCTACCAAATGGAATTTGAAATGCGGCTGTTTTACGGACTGCTTTGGACACTGGCGGCGTCCGCAGTCACATTTGCGGTCACAATCGTATTATCAGAGCTGTTATTCCGCAAAAAAGGAGAGCGTACACCCGTAGAAAAAATAGCCGTCATCTATTCCAACAGCGGCTTTATCGGACTGCCGTTAATTAACGGTATTATCGGTTCGGAAGGCATTTTTTACATGACGGCATATCTGACCGTCTTTAATTTACTGCTGTGGACACACGGTGTACTCGTTATGGGCAGTGCGGGCAGTTTTAAGGAAATGTGTAAAAATCTGCTGACACCGACCATTATTGCGATATTTGCAGGCGTTGTCTGCTTTGTCACACAGCTGCGCCTGCCGGATGTGTTTGCAAATCCCATACAGATGATTGGCAATATGAATACACCGCTTGCCATGATTATCGCGGGAGCCAATCTAGCACAGGGAAATCTTTTAAAAAGCCTGCAGAATAAGCGGCTGTATCTGATCTGTTCCGTCAAGCTCATTTTATATCCGTTCGTGGGGCTTGCGGCATTGTGGCTGTTACATTTGGAATTTCATATTGCATTTACCGTATTTATCGGCATGGCGTGCCCGGCGGGCGCATCGGCGATTATGTTTGCGGAGCGTTACGGAAAAGACGCAAAATACGCCTCTGAAATCTTTGTGGTGACAACCGTATTATCGGCAGTATCGATTCCTGTGCTGTCCGTGCTTGCAATCCGCCTGCTTGGCGCGGCGTAAAAGCAGACAAGCGCTGGAGATATATAAGCAGCAGCCGGCAGAATAGAGATTAAAATAGAATAAATGAACAGTAAAATCCATGTAAAATAAAAGGAAAAACACAAAATAGCAGTTGCAAACGACTGGAAAAATTTGTATACTAAAACAAGTGAAAAATGTGATAAAGGGGAGCAACACAATGACGGTACAGGAGTGTTATCAGCAGATACAGGGCAATTATGAGAATGTGTTGAAGCGTTTAAAGACAGATGAGAGAATTGTAAAATTTCTTGAGCTGTTCTTAAGTGATACCACTTATGAGAAATTATCCGAAGCGGTAAATGCCAAAAATGATCAGGAAATTTTTAAATGTGTCCATGATTTAAAAGGTATGGCGCTGAATCTGGGTTTGACGGCATTGCAGAAAGCAGCACAAAATTTGTGTGATGCAGTGCGTTACGGTGAACCATCAGTTGATATTGATCCGTTATATCAGGAAGTTACCAAAGAATATCAGAAAGTTGTAGATATAATACACGTAATCATGCAGGGACAGAACAGGAGCGTTTAAACCTGCACAATGGAGGATGAACATGGAAGAAAAAAAGAAGTATCGGTTCGCCGATGAAAAAGAACAGCTAAAGAGGGTCAATTCATTTTTAGCAACAGGCTATACCATATTTTATATTGTAATTTTAAGTGTGAGCTGGGAATCGTATTTCAGAGGCGTACGGACACTTGGTTATACAGGGCTGCTCAGCGTTCTGACACTGATAGCGATGGCGATTAATTTCCTTTCAACAAGAAAGGACAAGTCACAGTCCCGGTCAAGAAAGATAGCGTTTATATGTTTTGTAGTCATTGCATTTTTAATGGCATACGCTTACGACAGCTATTATGTAAGATTTATTGCGGCAATTCCGTTTTGCGGCTATGTACTGCTGTACGACAAGAAAAATGTTGCCGTTACGGGCGGTATTTATTTTGCATTAAATGTATTTGTCAATATTATCAGAATCGGTGTACAGCACGCATATCCGAAAGAAGTGGCAATTGACCATATTTATGCGACATTTGCAATCGGACTGCTCATTGTGTTAATTTATGCAACCACGAGTGTTGCCGAGCAGTTTAAAAGGGATACAGAAGGCAGTTTAAAGGAACAGCATGAAAAGCAGAAGGTGATGGTCCGTGACATTTTAGAGGTGGCACATGAGGTTTCGGAAGGCACACAGAATGCCATGAATATTGTCAATGACTTAAATGCTTCGACAAAGGTGGTTGGACAGACCATGCAGGATATTGCGGGCAGTAACCAGAATACCGCAGAAAATATCCAGACACAGACCGAGATGAGCCGGAATATTCAGGAATCGATTGGAACAACACTGCAGTATGCAGAAGAAATGGTGCAGGTAGCCAAAGAGTCCGGTACACTCAATGAAAGCAGTATTAATGCGATGAATCATTTAAAGACACAGGCAGAAGTCATTGCTGCGACAAATGAAGATGTAGCAACGCTGATGAATACGTTAAAAGAGCGTACAGAAGCCGTAAAAGGCATTGTCGATACAATCTTTTCGATTTCATCACAGACTAATCTGCTGGCGTTAAATGCCTCCATTGAAAGTGCAAGAGCGGGCGAAGCCGGAAAAGGGTTTGCAGTTGTAGCGGACCAGATTCGTAATCTTGCAGAAGAAAGCAGAAAAGAAACCGAGAATATTGCAAAGATTCTTGAAGAACTTTCTGACGGAACCAATGCGGCATCCGATGCCGTAACGCAGTCGGTAGAAGCCGCACAGGTGCAGAATGATATGATTCAGAATGCATCGGAGAGCTTTAGCGGAATGAGCGGCAATATGTCCAAGATGATTGAAAATATCGAGCATATGGACAGCATGTTAAACAGCTTAAAGCAGGCGAATGACCAAATTGTAGAAAATATTATGCAGATTTCGGCAACGGCAGAAGAAGTGACTGCCGCATCCACACAGGCAGAAAATCTGAGCAATCAGAATCTTGAAAATGCGGAAAATGCGCAGCAACTTTTAACCGGTGTTCTTTCCGTTTCAGAAAAATTAAATACCTATCAGGCACAAGAATAAAAAGAAGCCGCATCCATGAGTGGACTTTAAAAGTCCGGACACAGATGCGGCTTTTACTTATTTAGAAGCCTGTCTATAGACAAATGCGGCAACAACGGCAGTCAGTGCTTCCGTAATCCAGAAGGCGTGCCATACAAAAGCAGGTCCGGCGGTGTGGCACAAAATAAAGGCGGCAGGAATAATCACCGCTACATAGCGCAGAAGCGAAATGATAAAAGAAGAAAATCCTTTACCAAGCCCCTCCAAAGCGCCGGAAGCCGTAACAGAAACCGCGGATACGATAAAGCCCAGACAGATAATGTGCAGGGCGCGTGTGCCGAGCGCAATCGTTTCGGGATTTGCGGTAAAAAGCGCAATCAGCGGCTTTGCGGCAAACAGACAGCCTAAAGTGCCTGCAAGCATCATGGCGGCAGTCATGGCAAGCGTGGTATCATAAATCTTTTTTACGCGCTTCATTTCACGCGCACCGTAATTGTAGCCGATAATCGGGCGCATACCCTGAATAATGCCGTTGGCAGGCAGATATAAAAAGGTTTGTAATTTATAGTAAATTCCCAAAACAACAACATAACTCTGTGAAAATCCCGCCAGCAGTGCATTTAAGAAAGAAACCAGCAGGGACGGCAGAGCCAGATTTAAAATGGCAGGCACGCCGATTGCATATAGTTTTTTGTCGGTTGCACCGTGCGGCTTTAAATAACAGCGGCGGATATGCACCGGAAGCGGACGTGAAAAATATACGACAAGGTAAATGCTTAATGTCACAATCTGCCCGATACCGGTTGCAAGTGCTGCACCGGCAATGCCAAGCCGCGGCAGAAAACCGATGCCGAAAATCAGCAGAGGGTCTAATATAATATTGGTAATACAGCCGCACAGCAGAGCAGCCATAGTGATTTTCATGTTGCCGACTGCCTGAAAAATCTTTTCAAATGCAAGTCCGAGCATAATAATCAGGGAAAATGAAAATGCTATCGAAGCATAACGTGTGCCAAGCTGTAAAACTTCGGTATCCTTTGTAAAAAGGGATAAGAAAAACGGCATGATACCGATGCTTACAACGGTAATTACAATGCCATGCACAATCGAAAACAGCATACCGTGTGTTGCGGCGCGGTCGGCATTTTTGACATCGCCTGCTCCAAGGCATAGTGCAATCAGGGCATTCATGCCGACTCCGAAACCGATTGCAATAGCATTGATTAAATTCTGAACCGGATACACCAGCGACAGTGCCGTCATTGCCTGCTCACTGATTTGCGCCACGAAAAAGCTGTCAATAATGTTGTATAAGGAATTTACAAGCATGGAAATTACCATAGGAAGTGCCATGCTTGTCAGCAGTGGAAATACCGGTTTTTCTTTCATAAAAGACTGATTCATAAAATACTCCATTCTGCAGACGATTCTTAAAAAGGTTTAATTATTTTACTCAAACCTGTAATAAACTGCGCTGCGCCGTCTGTAACACAAAGCAGCCGTGCGGCAAAAAAAACGCCACACAATTACCCCGTAAAAGGATAATTGTGTGGCGAAAAAAGATAAACTATAAAAATCCACACGTTGTTTTAGTGTGGTTATTTTAGCATAAAGCCCGAAAAAAAGCAAGGCAGGGCCTAAAAGTATGCTATAATAGAAAGCAAAGGTTTTAGCCGCAAAAGAAATTGAAGAAGGTTTACAGAAATGGAGCAGAAAATGGTACAAAACACGAAATTAACAAAAATGATATTCTGGGCAATGATGGTGGCAGTCGGAGTGGTGATTTCACCGTTACTGCGGATTGAGGGAATGTGTCCGATGGCACATTTTATCAATGTCACCTGTGCCGTCTTATTAGGGCCGTGGTATGCGTTTCTATGCGCATTGGCAATTGGACTTATCCGCATGGCATTTATGGGCATTCCGCCGCTTGCACTGACGGGGGCGGTATTCGGCGCGGCGCTGTCAGGCATTTTATACCGGGCGTCGAAGGGAAAGATTATTTTTGCATTTTTAGGTGAAGTCATCGGTACAGGCATTATCGGTGCAATTGTATCATATCCGGTAATGGCGCTGTTATGGGGCAGAACCGGGCTTACATGGCTGTTTTATGTGCCGTCCTTTATAGCGGGAACATTAATCGGCGGCAGTATCGCCTTTTTATTCTTAAAGCAGTTACAGCGCATGAAACTGCTGACAAAGTTCCAGCAGGCATTGGGAACACAGGTTTATGACAAAGTAAAACAGGCAGAAAGCAGCCTTAAACAGTAAAACAAAAAGGAAGGAAATAAAAAAAATGCTTGAAAAGATGAAAAAAGCAAAAGAAGCGGTCATCAGTCAGGCACCGCTCATACACTGCATTACCAATCCTATTTCAATCAATGACTGTGCCAATGTAGTGTTGGCGCTGGGGGCAAAGCCGATTATGGCAGAACACCCGAAGGAAGTCCATGAAATCACGGCACTTGCAAAGGCATTGGCAGTCAACCTCGGTAACATTACCGATGCAAGGGCAGAATCCATATTTATATCCGGTGGAGTGGCTAAAAATGCGCAGATACCCTGCGTGATAGATGTGGTCGGCGCGGCATGCTCTGCCTTGCGCATGGAGCTGGCACAAAGGTTTATCCGTGAGTGCGCACCGTGTGTCATTAAAGGCAATTTGTCTGAAATCAAAGCGCTTGCGGGAGTGGACAACGCGGCACAGGGAATTGATGTCGGTCAAAAAGACAGTGTAAACGGAAAGGATACACAGAAGTTACAAAAGACCGGACAACTGGTTTGTAGCTATGCAAAAAAGGCACATGCCGTTGCCATGGCAAGCGGGGCGGTCGATATCATCTCGGACGGCAGTCAGGTGTGGTTTGTAAAAAATGGCGTGGCAGAGCTATCCAAAGTCACGGGAACAGGCTGCATGCTCAATGTCATTACGGCAACATACCTTTCCGTAACAGACCCGCTTACAGCATGTCTGCTTTCGGCAGGAACGCTCGGTATCTGCGGAGAGCTCGCAGACAAAAGCCGCGGCATGGGAACGTACCATATTGAATTAATCAATCAGTTATCCACACTGTCGGATGCGCAGTTGGAACAGTATTTACAGATACAACGTGCGTTATAGGTAATACCTATAACGCACTATTATTTTTGTATATTTGTCAAAGCCGGATTTCCGTGCTAATATCTTAGACATAGAAAACATACATGACCTACTTGTTAAGTATGAATAACAAAACAGGAAAGGCATACAGACAACATAAAAATAAAAAATGATTTTGAAAGCCGTGTAAGCAGGCGGCAGAATGGAGGACAATATGAGTACATTAAAAGAAAGAAATTTAAAATTTGAAACAAAGCAGCTTCACGTAGGACAGGAAAGCGCAGATCCGGTTACAGATTCAAGAGCTGTGCCGATTTACCAGACCTCTTCTTATGTGTTCCACAACAGCGAACATGCAGCTGCAAGATTCGGACTGACAGATGCCGGTAACATTTACGGAAGATTAACCAATCCGACAGAAGACATTTTTGAACAGAGAATTGCAGCACTTGAAGGCGGTGTAGCAGCGCTTGCAGTAGCTTCCGGTGCGGCAGCAATCGCTTATACATTCCAGAATCTCGCACAGGCAGGCGACCATATCGTAGCTTCAAAGACAATCTACGGCGGTACATACAACCTGTTAGAGCATACATTACCGGCATACGGCATTACAACAACATTCGTAGATGCCAACAACTTAGATGAAATCAGAAATGCCATTCAGGACAACACAAAGGCAGTATTCATCGAAACACTCGGCAATCCAAATTCCAATGTCGTTGATATCGAAGAAATTGCAAAGATTGCACACGAAAACAAGATTCCGCTTGTAATTGATAATACATTCGGTACACCATACCTTATCCGTCCAATCGAATATGGCGCAGATATTGTTGTTCATTCAGCAACAAAGTTCATCGGCGGACACGGAACAACCATCGGTGGTGTTATCGTAGACAGCGGTAAGTTTGACTGGGAAGCATCCGGCAAATTCCCGTCACTGGTTGAACCAAACCCAAGCTACCACGGCATCAGCTTCACAAAGGCAGCAGGTCCGGCAGCATTTGTTACAAAAATCCGTGCAATTCTCCTCAGAGATACAGGTGCTACCCTTTCGCCAATCCACGCATTTATCTTTCTTCAGGGACTTGAAACACTTTCACTGCGTGTAGAACGTCATGTGGAAAATGCGTTAAAGGTTGTAGATTATTTATCAAAGCACCCACAGGTAGAAAAGGTCAACCACCCATCATTACCGGATGCACCGACACATGATTTATATGAAAAATACTTCCCGAACGGCGGCGGTTCAATCTTCACATTTGAAATTAAGGGCGGCGCTGAAGAAGCAAAGAAGTTCATTGATAACCTTCAGGTATTCTCTCTGCTTGCTAATGTAGCAGATGTAAAATCCCTTGTTATCCATCCGGCTTCTACAACACATTCACAGCTGTCAGAAGAAGAACTGCTTGATCAGGGCATTAAGCCAAACACAATCCGTCTTTCAATCGGTACAGAGCATATCGATGATATCATTGATGATCTGGAAGAGGCATTTGCCGCAGTAAGATAAAAAACTCTTGCACAGCGCGCTGGTTTATGATAAAATGTAAATGTTACTAATAATATTTTCAGGAGGATTATCATGTCGGACGATGCTGACGGTGATACGGCACCTAACCACAGAACAATCAAAAATTTAAATCAGAACGAATGAATACAGGCATGGCTGCACGGATACAATCTTGCAGCTATGCCTTTTTGTGCTGTTTTAGGGAAATACCGGTGTGATAAGCGAAAGGAGTTTTATTTAAAGATGGGTACAGATATTGTATCGTGGGTAATTATTATTTGCTGCATTATGATGTCAGCATACTTTTCAGCGACAGAAACAGCGTTTTCTTCGCTTAACAGGATTCGTATGAAAAATATGGCGGAAAAGGGGAGTAAGCGGGCAAAGCTGGTGTTAAAGCTTTCAGAAAATTATGACAGCCTGCTTTCAACGATTCTGATAGGGAATAATATTGTCAATATTACCTGTACATCACTTGTTACAATTCTTTGTGTCAAGGGATTTGGTGAAGATGTGGGGGCAACCCTGTCAACCGTGATTACAACCGTGGTGATTCTGGTATTTGGTGAAGTTTCGCCGAAAAGTATTGCAAAGGAATCAGCAGAAACGGTTGCGATGTTGTCAGCGCCGCTATTAAGAATATTTATCTACATACTGTCACCGGCGAATTTCTTATTCCGCCAGTGGAAAAAGCTGTTGTCCTGCATTTTTAAAAGTCAGGATAATAAGGGGATTACAGAAGAAGAACTGCTTACAATTGTACAGGAAGCTGAAGCGGACGGCGGCATTGATAAAGAGGAAGGAAGCTTAATCCGCAGTGCAATTGAGTTTAATGAACTGGAAGCGATAGATATTTTAACCCCGCGTGTCGATGTCATCGGTGTGTCCGTAGGATTATCCAAACCGGAAATTGCAAAGGTATTTGCAAAAACAGGATATTCGCGCCTGCCGGTATATGAAAAAGACATGGATAATGTTGTCGGCATTTTATATCACAAGGATTTTTACAATTACGTCAATAATTCGGATATGACAATCCGTGAAGCCGTAAAGCCGGTGCTGTTTACGACAAAGCATAAAAACATCAGTGAACTGTTAAAAGAATTACAGGTAAAACATATGCACATTGCGGTGATAGTGGATGAATTTGGTTGTACGGTCGGTATCCTTACATTAGAAGATATTTTGGAAGAACTGGTCGGAGAAATCTGGGACGAACACGATGAAGTCGTGCGGGAGGTTGAGCCGTTATCGGAAAATGTGTACCGTGTTTCAGGTAAAACCAATGTCGAGCGCCTGTTTGAATCCCTCGGATATGAGCAGGAATTTGATGTGCAGACTGTCAGTGGCTGGATTATGGAGCTTTTAGAGCGTATACCGGAAGCGGGTGACACCGTAGATTACCGGAACATGCACCTCACTGTAGAGAGCATGAAAGAAAAGCGCGTGGATACGGTAAGGCTGGAAATCCGCCCCGAAAGCCAGAGTGCATAGTGAAAAAAGAAAAGAGGAAGCTGCAATTATGATGACAGAATTAGAGCAGTATTACAATAAATTTAACGAAGAAAAGCGGTTAGACAGCCGTCATGGAAAAGTCGAGTTTATTACGTCCATGAAATATATTCACGAATATCTGGGCGGGGACACGACAAAGAAAATCTTAGACATCGGTGCAGGAACCGGAAAATATTCGGTGGCACTGGCAGAAGAAGGTTACGATGTCAGCGCTGTTGAACTGGTAAAGCACAATTTGGGACTGTTAAAAGCCAAAAACAGCAGTGTAAAAGCTTATCAGGGCAATGCGTTAAAACTCAGACGATTTGAAAATGATACGTTTGATGTGACATTGTTATTCGGACCAATGTATCATTTATTTACTAAGGAAGACAAAGTCCGGGCGCTGTGCGAAGCAAAGCGCGTGACAAAGCCAGGCGGCATAATCTTTGTGGCATATGTCATGAACGAATACAGCATTTTAACATACGGTTTTAAGCAGAAGCATATTGCCGAGTGTGTGAGGGACGGACGCATTTCAGAGGAATTTCAGTGTATGTCTGCGCCGAGCGACTTATACGACTACGTGCGGATTGAGCAGATTGACGCATTAAATCAAGAAGCCGGACTGGAGCGCATCAAAATTATTACACCGGACGGCCCTGCCAACTATATGCGTCAGGTGCTAAACAGTCTGACTGAGGAAGAATTTGAGTTATTTATCCAATACCATTTATCAACGTGTGAGCGGCAGGACTTAATTGGGGCGGCGGCGCATACGGTGGATATTTTAAGAAAGTAAAGGCTTGCCTTTAAAAATCCCGCTTATGCGCCTTGACATAGCGTACAAAGCTTTTCGCCTGCGGGGAGAGCGGTTTTTCTTTTGCATAATTTAAGCTGATATAGCTGTAAATACCGGGCGTTACCGGAATAAATGCAAGTGAAGAATCGTTTTCCTGCCGGGCAGAGTGGTGCATCATCAGCGTAATCCCGGCGCCGTTGCGTACAAGGTCAATCAGCGTTGCACCGCGGTTTCCGGTATAGGCGATGTGCGGTTCAAATCCGGCATTGCGGCATTCACGGATACACAAATCATTTATAAAAGAATGTTCCGGAAATAACAGAAACGTTTCTCCGCGCAGCTGTTCAAACGGCAGATTATCCGCCTTAGCGAGCGGGTGCGTAGCAGGAAGCACGGCGGTCAGGTAATCAATCATATAAGGGATACTGTTAAATTCCTTCACAGAAGACGATTCACTTCTTAAAAATGCAATATCGCATTTGCCGTCCGTGAGCAGTTCTTTTACAAATGTAGAATCGCCCTCAATCGTCTGCAATGTCATATCGGGATTCTCATTTAAAAATCCTGCAATCAGTGCCGTAATCGCGTGCTGTTTCATTGAAGGAATCGACCCAAGCACAATATTGCCGCTGTCCTGATGAATCTTGCGGTGCACATTTTTTTCAAATTCATATTCCAGACTGACCATCTTTCGCGCATATGGCAGCAGCATCTGTCCAAACTCCGTAAGAACAACCGTCCGCGTTGTACGCTCAAAAAGTTCCACACCAATTTCAGTTTCAAGCTTCTTAATGTGCTTTGACAGACACGACTGCGAAATAAAAAGACATTCCGCCGCCTCCAAAAAATTCTTCTTCTCCGTCAAAGTCACAAACTCCTCCAGATACCGAACATTCAAATTCATTAGACAAAACCTCCAATTGTATTATATATAAGGAAAAACCAGCCCACACAAGGAATAAAAAGTGTCCCCGCTCATGCAGGCAATCCCAAAGCCTTCCGTCAGTCACACCCTCTCCATAAGGAATAAAAAATGTCATCGTTCTTTCAGACAATTCATCAGCCTTTCGTCCACCACTCCCTAGCGCAGGAAATAAATAAGCAATCGGCGAAGTCAAGTAACACGTTGAGCTGATTGCTTATTTATTCCCCTATGTTGAGCAGCTTGCTTATTTATTCCCCCTGCGGTGAGTGGCAGACTTTTAAATTGCCTGTAATTAGATGATTGACTTTTTATTCCACAGTGGAATAAATATACCCCAATTATGAATTGAATGTCAACGATAATTCATATAAAATAAACTTGTCAATGAAAGCACCGGACGGCCTTAGCATAGCCCGCAGACCTGCCGGTGCAGTAAAATTATAAAACTTTTCATTGCAAAATCACAGTAAATATAAAAGAAATGAGGTGCAGCAAGTGAAAAGATATTGGAAATATATCAGACCCTATATACAATACTATATTTTAGGTCCCTGCTTTATGATGATGGAAGTTGTCGGTGATGTGTTACTGCCGTACATGCTTGCAAAGATAATCAATCAGGGTATTGCAGAAAGAAATGTCGCGTATATTATAAAAATAGGCGCCATTATGGGACTTATCGCAGTAATAATGGCAGTTGGCGGTGTTTTAGGCGCATGGTTTGCTTCTAAAGCGGCGATGAATTTCGGCGCGGATCTGCGCATGGATTTATTTGAAAAAATCCAGCAGTTTTCCTTTCAGAATATCGACAATTTCAGTACCGGTTCATTAATAACAAGATTAACCAACGACATCACACAGATTCAGAATATGATTATGATGACACTCAGAATGTGTCTGCGCTCGCCAGGCATTTTAATCGGAGCGATGGTGATGGCATTTGTCATCAGCCCGAAGATGGCGGCGATATTCATTATCGTCCTGCCGGTGCTGGCAGTCCTTATTGTAGTCATCATGCGGCGTGCATTTCCGCAGTTTAGAACCTTGCAGGAAAAACTGGATGCACTTAATTCCTGTATTCAGGAAGGACTGGTGGGTATCCGGCTGATAAAGTCCTTTGTGCGGGGCGACTATGAAGAAATGCGTTTTGAAAAAAGAAATCAGCAATTAAAAGAAGCCAATCTGACGGCAATGAAAACTATGCTTTTGTATACACCGCTGATGACACTGGCACTGAATATTACAACCGTGGTTGTTGTCTGGTCGTGTGGTAATATGATTGTTGCCGGAAATATGCAGGTTGGCGATTTGACGGCATTTACCAATTACATCGTGCAGATTATGTCCAGTCTTACTATGCTTTCGATTGCATTTTTAAACTGGGCGCGTGCCATAGCATCTTTCCGCCGTGTCGGTGAAGTTCTCAATGAAAAGATTGACCTGACGGATGAAAATGCGAAGCATAAGGACAGAGCAGTCTGTGAGGGCAGTGTTGAATTTCAAAATGTATCCTTCCGATATTACAAAAACAGTCCCGAATGGGTCATTGAGAATATCAGTTTTAAACTGGAAGCCGGAAAGACCCTTGGCATTATCGGGTCGACCGGAAGTGGAAAAAGTACGCTCGTGTCCATGATACCCCGCCTGTATGACACCGATGAGGGGACGGTGCTCGTTGATGGAATCAATGTTCGGGATTACGGTTTAAAGCCTTTGCGGGAAGGCATCGGTATGGTGCTGCAAAACAATACGCTTTTTTCCGGCAGCATCACTGAAAATTTAAAATGGGGAGATGAACATGCCGATGAAAAAGCTGTCCGGAAGGCCGCGCAAAATGCACAGGCAGCAGGGTTTATCGATAGTTTTAAAGACGGTTACCGGACCCGTTTAGAGCAGAGCGGAAATAACGTATCCGGTGGTCAGAAACAGCGGCTGTGCATTGCAAGAGCTTTATTAAAGTGTCCGAAAATCCTTATTTTAGACGATTCCACCAGTGCGGTGGATACGGCGACAGAACGCGCGATCCGCGAAGCACTGCATTCGGAATACAAGGATATGACAAAGATTATTATTGCACAGCGGATCCGTTCCGTCATGGATGCGGATGAAATACTGGTACTGGATAACGGAAAGACGGCAGGCTTTGGCACACATGAACAGCTGCTTGCAGACTGTCCGGTTTACCGTGAAATTTATGATGTACAGAACGGAAGGGAGGAGTAACTATGCCGCCAATGGGAGGAGTAACAGGTGCAATGCGCGGTACGAACCGCCGCGGAATCGGCGCTAAAGCAGCCAGACCGAAAAATATGAAGCATACCGTTATGCGGCTTTTTTCTTATATGAAAAAAGATGTGTGGATGCTGGCGGCAGCACTTTTGTGTGTTGTGGCAGGCACAGTAAGTACGCTTGCCGCTTCCTATATGTTAAGACCGATTATTAATGACTATATTATTCCGGCAAAAACATCTGCCGATTTAAAGAAACTGGCAGGGGCGTTAATCGTCATGCTGGCGGTGTATTTGTTGGGCGTGATGGCAGCGTATTTACAGAACCGCATTATGCTGGTACTTTCTCAGAAAGCACTGGTGCGCCTGCGCAGTGATTTATTTGTGCATATGGAAAAGCTGCCGCTACGGTTTTTTGATACCCATACCAAAGGAGATTTAATGAGCCGCTATACCAATGATGTCGATGTTATCGGTGAAATGTTAAACAGCACTCTTGTACAGTTGATATCAGGAATCATTACTGTAATTGGTACGCTCTGCATGATGATTTATACCAACATTTTACTGGCGCTGATTACGCTGGTTATTGTGCCGCTCATTTTAAGCGCCGGAAAATTTCTGGTTAAAAAGAGCAGAAAATATTACGTGGGACAGCAGGAAGCTCTGGGCAGATTAAATGCGTGCATTGAAGAAACGGTATCGGGCCAGCGCGTAGTGAAAGTATTTAATCATGAAGACAAAGCCCTTGAAGCTTTTAAGGAATACAACTACGATTTGCGGGACAAACAGCAGAAAGCACAGTTTTTCGGCGGTATTATGGGGCCGGTTGTGGGAAATCTCGGTCAGTTAAACTATGCGCTAACAGCCATGATTGGCGGAATCCTGTGTGTATTTAAAGGTTTTGATGTCGGAGGTCTGAGTATTTTTGTGACCTATGCAAGGCAGTTCTCCCGCCCGGTTAATGAAATCACCATGCAGATGAACACCGTATTTTCGGCACTTGCGGGCGCAGAACGTGTCTTTGACATTATGGATTTGGAAGTCGAAGATATTTCCGGTAAAAAGCTTGAAAATGTGCAGGGCGAAATCGGCATGGAGCATGTGACGTTTGGATACCTTGAAAATCAGCCGGTTTTAAAAGACATCAGCCTGCATGCAAAAAAAGGACAAAAAATTGCGTTTGTCGGTTCAACGGGCGCAGGCAAGACGACCATTACCAATCTGTTAAACCGCTTTTATGAAATCTGGGAAGGAAAGATTACGATAGACGGTGTGGATATCCGGGAAAACGGGCTGGAGTCGCTGCGCGAAAATATCGCACTTGTTTTGCAGGATACGCATTTATTTACCGGTACTGTCATGGAAAATATCCGCTACGGAAGACTGGATGCAGCTGATGAAGAAGTGATTGCGGCGGCAAAAACCGCCAATGCCGATGCCTTTATCCGACGTCTGCAAAACGGATATGATACAGTATTAGAAGGGGACGGCGCGAATTTAAGCCAGGGACAGAGACAGCTTTTAAATATTGCAAGAGCCGCACTTTCCAAAGCACCGGTACTGGTGATGGATGAAGCGACCAGCTCGGTTGATACGATTACGGAACGGCAGATTCAGGAAGGCATGGACGCACTGATGAAAGACCGCACCACATTTGTCATTGCACACCGCTTGTCAACGATACGAAATTCCGATATGATTATGGTACTGGAACACGGCAGGATTATTGAACGCGGAACGCACACAGAGCTTCTGCAAAGACAAGGCCGTTACTACGAATTATATACAGGAAAGGCAGAACTCGATTAAAATGAAGATTTATTTTGCACCGCTTGAAGGGGTTACAGGGCACATTTACAGAAATGCTTATGAAGAATTTTACGGAAAAGGCAGGATTGATAAATATTTTGTGCCGTTTATTTCACCCAATCAGACCAACGGTTTTACGGCGCGGGAACAGCGTGACATGAATCCGGATAATAACGTCAATATGCCGCTGGCGGTACAGATAATGACCAACTGTGCCGATTTATTTATAAATGCGGCACGGCTTTTATATGAAAAAGGCTATACCGAACTGAATCTGAATCTGGGCTGTCCGTCCGGAACGGTTGTGGCAAAAAAGCGCGGGGCGGGCTTTTTATCCGTACCCGATGAGCTGGACGAATTTTTTGCACAGATTTATGAAAATGAGCTGCTTGCGGACAAAAAGGTGAAATTATCCGTAAAGACAAGGCTCGGCATGGAAGAACCGGAAGAATTTGACCAGCTGTTAGATATCTATAACCGTTATCCGTTTGAGGAACTGATACTCCACCCGCGCGTGCAGAAAGACTACTATAAAAATAAGCCGCGGCTGGAATATTTTGAAAAGGCACTGGAAAAAAGCACAAATCCCGTATGCTACAACGGCGATCTCTTTACAATTGCTGATTACAGGCGTTTTAAAGAACGCTTCCCGTCAGCGGACAGAGTGATGATAGGCAGAGGATTTATCGGAAATCCGGCACTCATAGAGCAGATTGCCACAGAGGAAAGCAGGACTGCCACAACACACGAGGACACCACATGCCTCCGTCAGTTTCACGACCGCATTTATCACGAATATCTAAAAATTATGTCGGGCGATAAGAATACGATTCATAAAATGAAAGAGCTGTGGTTTTATCAGAAGCCGTACTTTGACAATGCGGACAAGGCATTCAAAAAAATCCGCAAATCCCGGAATATGGCAGAGTATGAAGCTGCCGTGCAGGAGTTTTTTGCGCAGGCAGTACCCACAGAACGTGATACCGTACAGTTTACCAAATAAACCGCAGACCCTGGCATTATAATATGAAGAAGATAAAAGGCGAGGTGAAAACATGAAAATTTTAATATACCGGTGGAGTGTTTTTCACCAGGAGGATATTGCAGAAGCATTTGAAAGCTTCGGACATACAGTAGAATATTATGAGGAAATGCCGGACGAGCGGAAAGGGACAGATATCCGAAGACTCAAAGAAGTCGTTGCGGAGTACGACCTTGTTTTTTCTGCCAATTATTTTTCACGGGTGTCTAATGCCTGTCAGGCGCAGCAGAAAAAATACATTGCATGGACGGTGGATTCACCGATGCTGACGATGTTTGACACTTCGGTTTTTAACGAGTGCAATTACATATTTTTATTTGATAAATTTGACTACTACCGGTTTTTGCAGATGGGTGTGAAACATGTATATTATCTGCCGCTGGCAGTTAACGCAGAGCGCGTAAAAAACTGCATAGAAGCGGCGTCCGAAAAAGAAAAGGGAAAATACCGCGTGGACATTTCCTTTGTCGGTGGTCTGTATTATAAAAATTCATACGATGCCATTGAAGATAAACTGCCGGAGTATTTGCAGGGTTATTTTGATGCATGCATGGAAGCCCAGCTGGATTTATACGGGGATAATGTGTTTGACCGTCTGTTGACAGCAGACATTTTAGAGCGGCTTTGTGAAATTATTGACTTTCATCAGTCGGATACGGCATTTTCCGATATCAAGCTTGTCTTTTCTTCAACTTATCTGGGTTTTAAAACGGCACAGAAAGAGCGTATCCGCAATTTAAATGCATTGGCATCCCGGTTTGAGGTGAATCTGTATACAGACAGAACCGATGACAGACTTCGCGGCGTGCATGTAAAGGAAAGCGTGGATTACCGTGAGGAAATGCCGCTGGTTTTTCACGAATCCGACATAAATATGAATTTTACAATCCGCAATATCCGAACGGGACTGCCGCTGCGGATATGGGATATTTTAGGGGCAGGCGGATTTCTGCTGACCAATTATCAGATTGAACTGGGGGATTTCTTTGAAAATGGAAAAGACCTCGTTTACTATGACAGCTTAGACGATATGATGCGCAAGGCAGAATATTATCTGGACCATGAAGATGAAAGAAAGACCATCGCACAAAACGGTTTAAAGAAAATTGTACAATATCACACATATGAACATCGCATTGACGTGATATTAAAGACTGTATTGTGAATAACCATTACTTGTACAAAAACTTTCTGTATTCCTCATAGGAAAATTCAATACAGTAGATAGAGAGAACCACAAAGGGCAGCCGAAGTCAAGTGACAACGTTGAGGCGGCCCTTTGTGGTTCTCTCTCTTACATCTCTGTATTAAATTTTACGTCCACTAAAGACCCCATTATACTCTCCAAACAAACTCTCCTCAATTTTTCGGAGCATTACTGTCACATAATCTCCCTTAAAATTCAGACTGAAAAAGAGATTGCCGATGGCGGAATCAATAATCTGAATCTTAACCAGTAGTGTGTTTTCCATGCGGAAAGCTGCAGAAGCAGCATATTTTAAATCATAGTCCGGGAACTGAGCGAAGGTGTTATAACCCAGTCCGAAGGAAAGGGTATGGACACCGGAAGCATTTTCATAGGTCAGTGTTCCGAGTCCGGTTTCGGTGGCAATATCCACCTTCATCGTCTTCATCTGGCAGATGTTTTCATCCATTTGATAAGTTATACCGTTGATATCCGCCAAAACGGGTGAAGTCAGACTGCCCGGCAGAACAAACAATGTTCTTGTATTACAATATTCTAAAAAAGCGGCAGTGTATTCCGGTGTGGCAGCAGGCAGGGAATCCGTGGCGATTTTGTCATAAATTTCATGCCAGAAGGCTTCGTAAATGAGCTGTACACCGCCCTGACGTCCTTGTGCATCGGCAGTTGTTACCATGAAAATATCTTTATCCGGCACATACAGTGCAAGTTGTCCGCCCATGCCGAATAAAACATAGCCGTTATGGCGTGTCATCCAGATTTGATAGCCATAGCCCTGTAATTCTTCAAGTGAGGACTGTCTGCCGTAAGGGTCACTCTGCATAGATTTTGCTGCACGGACATAACCGGAAGGCAGAAGTTGCTTGCCCTGCCATACACCGTCATTGGCAATCAGGTAAATGACCTTTAGCAAATCATACGGTGTGGCACAGAGTCCCGAACCGCCCATGCTGACACCGTTAGGGTCTTTTAAAATATACGCATTGGCAGAGAATCCGATTTCGTCCAAAAATTTAAAACGCAGGTAAGAAAGCAGGTCCATACCGCTTAATTTTTCAATTAATGCGCCAAGTGTATGTGTAGATGAAGTATCGTAGGAAAAATTCGTGCCGGGAACATGTGTCGGGGGTACGGTAAAAAACGAAGCCACCCAGTCGGTAACGCCAGGTGCTTTGTACGTTGTCTTGTCATGACAGGTTCTCATTGTGAGCATATCACGGATTGTCATCATCGCTATATAGGGATGTACACCCGGCTTTGGCAGCTTTTCAGGGAAAAAATCCACAATTTTATCATCAAGGGATAATTTTCCTTCGGCCTCAAGCAGTCCGATACCCAAAGATACAAAGCTTTTAGTGACGGAAAACATACGGTGCAGGGTATCACGTGTATAAGGTTTATAGTAAGTTTCCATGCACACCTTTCCGTGCCGCATAATCAAGGCACTGTGCAGTGGAAGCTGCTGTTCTTCCAGCCGTTTACAAAAATTCATCAGCCATTGGCTGTCAATGCCGACCTCCTCCGGAGTGGCAGTAGGAAAAAGTTGCAACATACAATCCTCCTTGTTTTGCGAAGCAAAATGCGACTGCTCTAAGCAGGAGCAGAGGATTTTACCTCCTTGTTTTGCGAAGCAAAATGCTATGTAGGTTTACCTGCATTTCTTCTTATATAAAGCATTATACATGGAAAAATATAAATTTGCTAGGAAATTCTGTCAAAATAGTGTATATATAATAGTAATAACGAATAAATACGAGGGTGCTAAAAATTTGTGGAATAAAGATGGAGGCGGAAAAGAGGAAAATATGAGTGAAGGACTTTTAAAAATATTTATAAAGGATTATAAAAATGTGAAAGACATTAAAGTGCGGGAAAACTACGGGATTTTTGCGGGAATTGTAGGAATTATATGCAACCTGATTTTATTTGCATGTAAATTTTTTGCAGGTATCATTACCGGTTCCGTATCCATTTCGGCAGATGCCTTCAATAACTTATCCGATGCCGGTTCATCCATTGTAACGCTGGCAGGCTTTAAAATGGCAGGCAAGCCGGCGGATACAGACCATCCATTTGGACATGGCAGAATCGAATATATCGCAGGAATGATTGTATCGGCAGTTATTATCGTAATGGCAATTGAACTGTTTAAAGATTCGGTTATAAAAATCTTTCAGCCGGAGGCGATGGAATTTAGCGCTGTATCGGTTGTGATTCTGGCGGGTTCGATTGCATTAAAATTCTGGATGGCATATTTTAATACCTCGCTGGGAAAGCGGATTGATTCTGCAGCCATGCGCGCAACAGCGGCAGACAGTCTTTCCGACTGTATCGCAACCGGTGTGGTACTGGTATCGCTTCTGATTACGACATTTACCGGAGTAAATATCGATGGACTGGCAGGTGCCGTAGTGGCGGTATTTGTCTTTATGGCGGGAATTGAGGCAGCTAAAGAAACGGTTTATCCGCTTCTTGGACAGCCGCCGGAAGAATCTTTTGTGAGACAGTTAAAGGAACTGGTTATGGAAGATGAGCATATTATCGGAATCCATGATTTGATTGTACATAATTATGGACCGGGAAGGGTTTTTGTTACCCTTCATGCAGAAGTGCCGTATACAATGAACCTGCTTGCCGCACATGATATTATTGATATTGCGGAACACAGAGTAGCCGGTCAGCTGCACTGCGGCATATCCATTCACATGGATCCGGTTGTCAATGATGATAAAGAAGTGGAAGAATTAAAAGAAATGGTGCTGGAAGTTATTGCAGAAATTGATGACCGTTTAAGCATTCACGATTTCAGAAGCACTAAAGGCCCATACCTTACCAATCTCATCTTTGATTTAGTTGTACCGCATCAGTATAAATATACCGACAAAGAGGTACAGGATATGGTTCATAATGCCATTCAGAAAAAAAATCCGAAGTGCTTTGCTGTCGTAACCGTTGAGCGGTCGTATATCAAATAAATCAAATCCATCCGCCGTCAAGCTGGATAACCTGCCCGGTAAGATAGCCGCTGTCACTGCATAAAGACTGTACCAGTGAGCCAACTTCCGCAGGTGTTCCAAGACGTCCGGCTGGAATTTCTTCTATTAAAGAAGCACGTTCATCTTCGCTTAAAAAAGCATTCATATCTGTATCAATTGCACCGCAGGCAATGGCATTGACCTGAATATTGCTCGGTGCAAGTTCCTTTGCCAGTGCGCGGGTTAAGGCATTAACAGCTCCTTTAGAAGCGCTGTATGCGGCTTCGCAGCTTGCACCTGCAATCCCCCAGACTGAAGAAATGTTAATGATTTTTCCACATTTTTCATGTACCATATGCGGAATGGCAAAATGGCAGCAGTTATAAACAGAGCCGACATTTGTATCCATCAGCCGCATCCAGTCTGCGCGTGACAAATCCTGAAAAAGTCCGATTATAGAAATTCCTGCATTATTTATGAGAATATCTACACCACCAAAGGTCTGTTTAATATCCCCAAACATTTTTTCCGTTTGTGTATAGTCGCTCACATCGGCAGGAAAAATAGCACATTTTGCACCGCCCTTACATACCAGCGCCTTTGTTTCATTTAACTGTTTCACATTCTGACGACAGTTTAAGGCAACCTGCCAGCCTTCCTTTGCAAAAGAGAGTGCAATGCCGCGGCCGATACCGCGGGAAGCTCCCGTAATTAAAACTGTTTTGCACATATCTGATATAAAACCTCGATTCTGAAAAATTTCAATATTGTAAATGCCGCATATCCGGCAAATCCCGGATCAAAATCCCCTGGATAAGGGTGTTGTACACTCTCTTGTCTACGCTCTGCTTTGACCCGGATATCATCATATATCTTACAGTAAAAAGAAAAAAGATTCAAACAAATGCACACAGTTGTTTGAATATAAATATTTCTCAAAAAATAATTGACAAAAAGGCGCTTGTGCAACTCTGCTAAAAACAAGAGGCATCTTTACACATCTCAAAAAATTATCGACATTCATTGACAAATTATTCCGAAGTTATCCCCACGCAAAAAGTCCGTTTTTTGCGTGAAAATAAGTTATGCACAGAGTTATCCACATTATCCACAATGGAATGTGTGTATTTCCACAATGGGGATAAGTTTGTAAAACAGAATACATGTTTTGTTAAAAAATCATAAATCGCAATTTTACGCAAAAAAACAGGGCGAAAAGGCTTGACAAATCTGTTGCATAGCCAGTAAAAAAGCCCATCTTATTTTTGAATAAAAAATATCATAAAAAAGAATAAATTGTGTGAATTTGCTTGTCTAAATCCAAAATTGTGTTATAATAAATACATCAGATAGATGGTGTTCATTAGCAATACCACGATGAAAATACACAATAAAGGAGTTGGACATCATGCGTTTTATTATTACAGGAAGAAATATCGATGTTACAGAAGGGTTAAAGTCAGCAGTAGAAGAAAAGCTTGGTAAGCTTGACAGATTCTTTGCTCCAGAAACAGAAGTGAACGTAACTTTAAGCGTTGAGAAGGAAAGACAAAAAATAGAAGTCACGATTCCGGTCAAAGGCAATATTATCAGAAGCGAGCAGGTAAGCAGCGATATGTATGTTTCCATCGATTTGGTAGAAGAAGTTATCGAACGTCAGCTCAAAAAGTACAAGAATAAGATCGTAGACAAGCATCAGAATGCAGCAGCATTTGCTCAGGAATTTGTAGATAAAGACTACAATGATGAAGATGAAGTAAAGATTATTCGTACAAAGAGATTTGGCATTAAGCCAATGGATCCGGAAGAAGCATGTGTACAGATGGAATTATTAGGACATAACTTCTATGTATTCTTCAATTCAGAAACAGAAGAAGTCAATGTCGTGTATAAGAGAAAAGGTAACACATACGGACTCATTGAACCGGAACTGGATTAGTTCTTCATAAAACTAAATAAATAAGCGAAAGAAGCCGGCAGTACGGGATTGGATGATTTTCCGTACTGCCGGTTTTTTATGTCAGTCATAATGTGAAATTTATGTAAAACAGAAGAAAGGGCGGGAATCCCAGTGAAAGAGCGGCGCGTTTTACTTGCCTAATTATGGAATGAGTGGTACAATAGAGCAATGTGGCATAGTGTATCAGGGATACGCCCAATCGTTGAAATTGAAATGCCGGTTGCGCGGCGGAATGGAGATTAAAATGGGATTAGCGCAAAAGTTATTTGGAACACACAGCCAGCATGAGCTGAAAAGAATTGCACCAATTGCTGACAAAGTGGAAAGCTATCGTGACACAATGATGGCATATAGTGACGAAGAATTAAAAGGAAAGACCAAAGAATTTAAGGAAAGATTAAAAAAAGGGGAAACTCTTGATGATATTTTACCGGAAGCCTATGCGGTTGTCCGGGAAGCCGGACGCAGGGTCCTTGGCATGGAACATTACAGAGTACAGATTATCGGTGGTATTATTCTGCATCAGGGACGTATTGCAGAGATGCGTACCGGTGAAGGTAAGACACTCGTTTGTACCCTTCCGGCATATTTAAATGCCCTGACAGAAGAAGGCGTACTTGTTGTTACTGTCAATGACTATCTTGCAAAGCGAGATGCAGAGTGGATGGGACAGATTCATCAGTTTTTAGGACTGACGGTCGGCATTGTCCTTCATGATTTAAAAGAAGAAGAACGAAAAGCAGCATATGCCTGTGATATTACATATGTAACCAACAATGAACTTGGTTTTGATTATCTGCGTGATAACATGGCAATTTATAAAGAACAGCTGGTACTTAGAAATCTCAAGTACTGTATCATCGATGAAGTCGATTCTGTATTAATTGATGAGGCAAGAACACCGCTTATCATTTCAGGACAGAGCGGTAAGTCTACGAAGCTTTATGAATTGTGTGATGTCCTTGCACGCCAGTTACAGCGCGGTGAATACAAGGGCGAGATGACTAAGATGCAGGCAATCATGCAGGAAGAAATGGAAGAAGACGGTGACTTTATCGTTAATGAAAAGGACAAGGTTGTCAACCTTACCGAGCAGGGTGTCCACAAGGTTGAACAGTTCTTCCACATTGACAACTACGCAGACCCGGAAAATCTGGAAATCCAGCATAATGTGACACTGGCACTGCGTGCACACAACCTGATGTTTAAGGATAAAGACTACGTTGTAAAAGATGATGAAGTTTTAATCGTTGATGAATTTACAGGACGTATCATGCCGGGACGAAGATATTCAGACGGTCTGCATCAGGCAATTGAAGCGAAGGAACACGTAAAGGTTAAAAGAGAAAGTAAGACCCTTGCAACAATTACATTCCAGAATTTCTTTAACAAATTTGAAAAGAAAGCCGGTATGACCGGTACAGCGCTGACGGAAGAAAAAGAATTTCGTGAAATTTATAACATGGACGTTGTTGAAGTGCCGACGAACAGACCGATTGCCAGAGTGGATTTAGAAGATGCCGTATACAAGACAAAAAAAGGCAAATTCAATGCGGTTGTTGAGTCTGTTATCGAATCCCATGAAAAGGGACAGCCGGTACTTGTTGGTACGATTACAATTGAAACTTCCGAGCTGTTAAGTGAAATGCTCCGCAAAAAAGGTATCCAGCATAACGTGTTAAATGCCAAGTACCATGAAAAAGAAGCGGAAATCGTTTCGCAGGCAGGTAAGCATGGTGCAGTTACGATTGCGACCAATATGGCAGGACGTGGTACGGATATTAAGCTGGATGAAGAAGCAAGGGCAGCAGGCGGTTTAAAAATTATCGGTACGGAACGCCACGAATCCCGACGAATTGATAACCAGCTGCGCGGTCGTGCAGGACGTCAGGGTGATCCGGGTGAATCAAGATTTTACATTTCACTTGAAGATGACTTGATGCGTCTGTTCGGACAGGAACGTTTAATGAACGTCTTTAATGCACTCGGCGTTGATGAAAACGAGCGGATTGAGCATAAGATGTTAAGCAGTGCGATTGAAAAAGCACAGAAGAAGATTGAAACCAATAATTACGGTATCCGAAGCCATCTGTTACAGTATGATCAGGTTATGAATGAACAGCGTGAAATCATTTATGCGGAGAGAAACCGCGTATTAAACGGCGAAAGTATGCGTAACTCTGTGATTAAGATGATTACGGACTTTGTAGAAAGTGTTGTCAACCGCTGCATCGGAGAAGATGCTTCACCGAAGGAATGGGATTACACAGAAATTAATGAATTATTACTGCCGACCATTCCGTTAGAACCGGTTGTATATGATGAATCGATTAAGAATAAGAATGAATTACTGCATACATTAAAGGAAAAGGCTTTGAAAATGTATGAAGACAAAGAAGCACAGTTTCCTGAACCGGAACAGATCCGTGAAATCGAGCGTGTCGTATTATTAAAGGTTATCGACAGAAAGTGGATGGATCATATCGATGATATGGACCAGTTAAAGCAGGGTATCGGTCTTCAGGCATACGGACAGCGTGATCCGGTTGTACAGTACAAGGTGATGGGCTACGATATGTTTGATGCCATGACAACTGCGATTACGGAAGATACGGTAAGACTGCTCATGCATATTCAGGTAGAGCAGAAAGTAGAACGTGAGCAGGTAGCCAAAGTAACGGGAACCAATAAAGATGAAGGTGCTTCCGTAAAAGGTCCTGTAAAGCGTGTGGAAAAAAAGGTTTATCCAAACGACCTGTGTCCGTGCGGCAGTGGCAAAAAGTATAAAAACTGCTGTGGAAGACAGGCATAAATATTGATTGTGAGGTATGGAAAGTGGTAGAATTAGACCAGTATCGATACAAAATATCAGATTATGATAAGCCGCTTCAACAGATTAAAAATTCACTGGACTTAGATAATAAGCAGAAAAGAATTGAAGAACTGGAGGCGGATATGGAAGCGCCGGGCTTCTGGGACGATACGGAAAAGTCCCAGAAGGCGATGAAAGAATTAAAAGCCTTAAAGGATTCTTTTGAAAAATATGATGCTTTAGTCCGGGGACTGGAAGATACAAAAACGCTGATTGAGATGGCGGAGGAGGAAAATGATGCCTCCCTTCTGCCGGAAATTGACAGTGAAATTACGACATTTGAAGAACATCTGGAAGAACTGCGCATAGAAACCCTGCTGTCAGGCGAATACGACAGAAGCAATGCGATTCTGACACTGCATGCAGGGGCGGGTGGCACGGAAAGCTGTGACTGGTGCCAGATGCTGATGCGTATGTATACGAGATGGGCGGAACGCAAAGGATACACAACCGAAGTGATAGACTATCTTGAAGGTGAAGAAGCCGGTGTAAAGTCTGTTACGATAGAGATTTCAGGACCGGATGCCTACGGACATTTAAAGTCCGAGCATGGCGTACACCGTTTAGTCCGTATTTCACCGTTTAATGCGGCAGGAAAAAGGCAGACCTCGTTTGTATCGTGTGATGTTATGCCGGATATTGATGAAAATATAGACATAGAGATTAATCCGGATGATCTGCGGATTGATACGTATCGTTCCAGTGGTGCCGGCGGTCAGCATATCAACAAGACGTCTTCTGCAATCCGTATCACGCATCTTCCGACAGGAATTGTTGTACAGTGCCAGAATGAACGTTCACAGCATCAGAACAAAGATAAAGCAATGCAGATGTTAAAGGCAAAACTGTATTTGTTAAAGCAGCAGGAAAATGCCGAAAAGACCTCGGATATCCGTGGAGATGTCAAGGACATCAATTTCGGTAACCAGATACGCAGTTATGTTTTACAGCCTTATACAATGGTAAAAGACCACAGAACCAATAAAGATGTGGGAAATGCCCAGAGTGTTTTGGATGGAAACATTGATCCTTTTATCAATGCTTATTTAATCTGGCTGAGTACCGGTAAAAAGGCAGAATAAAAATGCGGACAAAAGAGCAGGATTGTGTGCATAAGATATAGAAATGTGTACACAGCCGGCTGTCAGAATGGAGGAAAGTATGGCAAATTATGTAAAACCAGTGGTATTCCTTTTGGGGAAAGAAATGTATGGCGTGGATATTAATCTGGTACAGTCAATTGAAAAAGATTTAAATGTTGTTCCTGTGCCGAATTCACAGAGTTATATTAAAGGAATTGTCAACATGAGAAATGAAGTCATTCCGGTATACAGCCTTGCAAGAAAATTTGGAAAAGAGCAAGAAGCAACAGCAGAAAGTACGATTATCATTAGTTCGGGCGGATTAAAGCTTGCACTGGAAGTGGATGAAGTGCTTGAAATTAATGATATTGATGAAAGTCATATTCTGCCAATGCCGTCCATGTTAGTCAAAGCAGATACACAGTATTTGGACCGGGTTGCCAATGTAGATGGTAAATTAATTTTATTACTTGATGTTGAAAAACTGCTTTCAGATGATGAAGCAGAAGATGTGAAAAAAATTACAGAAGAACTGCAGAACGGGTAAAGCTTAAATTGCTGCAAGGGGACATGGAGGTGGCAATGATGAAAAATGAAACAAAGAAGCAGACATTTGACAGAAGTGCGGGGGTTCTGATGTCAATCAGCAGTCTGCCGTCCGATTACGGAATCGGAACAATGGGCAAAGCGGCATATGAATTTGCGGACTTTGTCAGAGCATGTAACCATAAGTACTGGCAGGTACTTCCAATCGGATCAACCACGTATGGCGACAGCCCGTATCAGTCCTATTCGGCATTCGCGGGTAATCCGTATTTTATAGACCTGGATATGCTCGCAGAAGACGGTTTATTGCTAAAAAGTGATATGCTGGCAGTTGACTGGGGTGACGGAAAAGTTCCGGTGCATATTTCAGAGGAAGAAGCCGGAAACGGAAACTTTACGCAGAATACCGATATCGGACTGGGTAATGAGTGTTATGTCAGCTATGAAAAAATGTATCAGAACCGTTTTGCGGTACTGCGAAAAGCATTTGAAAGCTATAAAGCGGTACGCAGTGAAAGCAAGGTAAAGCTTGCAGCAGGACTGCCGGAGTATAAAAAGTATGATAATTTCATACGGGATAATGCAGACTGGATTGAAAATTATGCGCTGTTTATGGCGGTTAAAGAGCATTTTAACGGTGTTGTGTGGTCGGAATGGGATGAGGATATCCGCTTCCGGACCGAAGAAGGATTAAAAAAATACCGCAGTCTGCTCGCGGATGATATTGATTTCTGGATATTTGTTCAGTATGAATTTGATAAGCAGTGGCAGAAGCTTAAAAATTATGTCAATAGTATTGGTGTTGAAATTATCGGAGATATTCCGATTTACATGGGCTATGACAGTGCCGATGTATGGGCAGAGTCGCAATATTTCCAGTTAAATGAAGACCGCCTGTGCGAAAAAGTGGCAGGTGTGCCGCCTGATGCCTTTTCGGATTTGGGACAGAAATGGGGTAATCCGCTCTACGACTGGGATACGCTGGAAAAAGATGATTTTTCGTGGTGGTATCGCCGGATGCACAAATCCGCACAGCTCTACGATGTCATCCGCATTGACCATTTTATCGGCATTGTGAAATATTATACAATCCCTGCGGATATGCCGGATGCAAGACAGGGTGAATACTGCATGGGACCGGGAAAGAAATTAACCGATGTCATCAACCGTGCAATCGGCGATAAAAAGATTATTGCGGAAGACTTAGGTGTATCGGTACCGGAGGTCAATGAACTCTTAGAAGAAAATAACTATCCGGGAATGAAAGTACTGGAATTTGCGTTTGGCGGCGACAGAAAGAATCCGCATCTTCCACATAATTACACGCAGAATTGTGTGGTTTACGGCGGAACGCATGACAATGAAACATTGATGGGCTATTTTATCGAGCATCCGGACTGGGAACTCGGTTATGCGTATGACTATCTGGATACAAGGGATAAAGAACGTATGGTAGATCAGGTGTTCCGTGCCGCTTACGGCAGTGTTGCCAATCTTGTCATCTTTGCGGTGCAGGATATTTTAAAGCTTGGCAACTGGGCACGCATGAATACGCCGTCCACACTTGGCACGAACTGGAAGTGGCGTATGAAAAAAGGCGAATTAAATGACAGTCATATCAAAGATATGCGCTATCTGGCGAGTGTCTTTGGCAGAGAGAACAGCTGACAATCAGTACGGTACATGGAATGTTGTCAACGGACACGTAGAGTAGCAAATTGGCAGCTGCCATAAGATAAAAAGAACAGTTTCACACTGATAAGGGGATATTAAATATGCCCGGCAGTGAAACTGTTCTTTTTTGTATGTTCAAAAAATGATAACCGTGTTGGTATTTTTTTCTTGCATTTATCAGTAGAGTATGTTACTATTCTTTGCAGGGAATACAGTTGTCTTTTATGCGCGAACACTGAAAAACACTTGTATTTCCTACACAGACACAAACAATAAGATGGTGGATTATGGACGAAAATATTAAATATTATGTTGTAAAGCAGAAAGCACTGCCGGAGGTTCTGTTAAAAGTTGCACAGGCAAACCGGCTTATTGAAACAAAGGGGATTTCTGTTGCGGATGCCACAGAACAGGTTGGTATCAGCAGAAGTTCTTATTACAAATATAAAGAAGATATTTTTCCATTCCGTGATAACGTGAAAGGAAAAACAATCACATTTGTCCTTTCAATGGACGATGAACCGGGATTGTTGTCACTGGTGTTGAAAAAAGTTGCAGAATTTCATGCAAATATTTTAACAATTCATCAGACTATACCGGTAAACGGCGTCGCATCGCTGACATTGAGTGTGGATATTCTGCCAAGCACCGGAGATTCTTCAAAGATGATTGAGGAGATTGAACAGCTTCCGGGTGTGCGGTATTTAAAAATATTAAGTCGCGAATAGGAAAGGGTAGAGACGATGGCAAAAATTGCAGTATTAGGTTATGGAACAGTCGGTTCAGGTGTTGTTGAAGTACTTGAAACCAACAAAAATTCAATTGAAAAACGTGCAGGAGAAGGCATTGAGGTAAAATATGTCCTCGATTTAAGAGATTTTCCGGGCGACCCGGTTCAGGAAAAGATTGTACATGATGTAGACATCATTATTCAGGATAAAGAAATTGATGTTGTTGTTGAAGTTATGGGCGGCATTGAACCGGCATTTACATTTGTAAAAAAAGCACTGGAAGCCGGAAAGAGTGTCTGTACTTCCAATAAGGCACTGGTTGCGGAACACGGACCGGAGCTGCTTGCAATGGCAAAGGAAAGAAACTTAAACTTCATGTTTGAAGCATCTGTCGGCGGAGGTATTCCGATTATCCGTCCGTTAAACCAGTCACTCACAGCTGATGAGATTACACAGATTACCGGTATTTTAAACGGAACAACCAACTACATTTTAACAAAGATGAGCCAGGAAGGCAGTTCTTATGAAGATGTATTAAAGGAAGCACAGGATTTAGGCTATGCGGAGCGCAATCCGGAAGCGGATGTGGAAGGCTATGATACCTGCCGTAAGATTGCGATTCTGACATCGCTTGCATTCGGTTCAACCGTAAAGTTTGAAGAAATCCAGACAGAAGGCATTACAAAGATTTCAACAGCCGATTTTGCATATGCGGAAAAGCTTGGCTGTGTTGTCAAACTGCTTGCAACAAGCTTTAAGAAAGATGAAAAGGTTTATGCGATTACAGCACCGTTCTTAATTGATGCTACACATCCGCTCTATAATGTCAATGACGTCTTAAACGGCATTTATATTCATGGAAATGTCATTGGTGACGTGATGTTCTTCGGAGCAGGTGCAGGAAAGCTTCCGACAGCCAGTGCGGTTGTTGCGGATGTTGTAGACTGCGTAAAGCATAAGGGCAGAAATGTCATGACACTCTGGAGCTATGAAAAGTTAGAACTTGGCAGTGCAATGGAAGTAGAACGCACTTTCTTTGTAAGAATTAAAGACAGAGCGGCGCTTGAAAAAGCAAAAGAAGCATTCCACGCAGTACAGACAGTTACGGTAGACGGACTGGATGATGAATTTGGTCTTGTAACAGCCAATATGACAGAACAGGCATTTGCACAGGCAGCAGCACAGTTTGATGTTGCCGGCAGAATCCGTTTTGATAAAACAACCATTTAAAATAAAAAACTGACGGTTACAGTAAATGAGAAGGAAATGAGGAAAAGAAAATCATGAAGTATTTAATCGTTTTAGGCGATGGAATGGCAGATAAGAATATTCCTGAACTTGACAACCGTACACCCCTTGACTATGCAGACACGCCGGCAATGGATAAGTATTCAAAATTATCCGAAATCGGCATGGTGCGCACCGTACCCGAAGGTATGGCACCGGGAAGTGATACGGCAAATCTTTCTGTATTGGGCTACAATCCGAGAGAATATTATACGGGACGTTCTCCGCTCGAAGCGTTAAGCATCGGTGTGGATATGAAACCGACCGATGTGGCACTGCGCTGTAATATCGTTACGGTATCCACAGACGACCTTCCATATGAAGAAAAAACGATTATTGACCACAGCTCCAGCGAAATCTCAACAGAAGATGCGGCTGTATTACTGGAAGCGGTCCGTAAAGAATTAGAAACGGATATTTATAAATTCTATGTTGGAACAAGCTACAGACATTTAACCATCTGGGATAAGGGTGAAGTTGTAGAACTGACACCGCCGCATGATGTACTTGGACAGGTTATCGGACAGTATCTGCCAAAGACAGAAGCGCTGCGTGAAATGATGAAGAAAAGCTATGACATTTTATCAAATCACCCAATCAATGTAGAACGCATGAAAAAGGGCTTAAATCCTGCCAATTCCATCTGGTTCTGGGGTGCAGGCACCCGTCCGGCACTGGCACCGTTTGTTGAAAAGACGGGACATACCGGTGCAATGATTTCTGCGGTAGATTTATTAAAGGGGATTGCAGTCGGCGCGGATATGAAGGTTGTTGAGGTAGAAGGCGCAAATGGCGGACTCGATACCAATTATGAAGGAAAAGCCGATGCAGCAGTAGAAGCACTGTTAAAAGATGATTTGGATTTTGCATACATTCATCTGGAAGCCCCGGACGAAATGGGACATCAGGGCAGCTTTGAGCGCAAGGTGCAGGCAATCGAAAATCTCGACAAGCGCATTATTAAGCGTGTGACAGAGCAGTTAGAAGCGGCAGGAACGGATTTCAGAATGTTAGTTCTTCCGGACCATCCGACACCGGTAGCCATTAGAACCCATGTATCAGACCCGGTTCCGTATATGCTCTATGACAGCACAAATAAGCAGAGCCACACATGGAATTACAATGAAAAAGAGGCGCAGGAAAGCGGCAATTATATCGACAAAGGATATACAATCATCAATCATTTATTTGAAAAATAACAGAGAAAGGCAGTTACATAAAAATGGTAAAAGTAGTTAAATTTGGCGGAAGTTCATTAGCAAGTGCAGAACAGTTTAAGAAGGTTGGCAACATTATTCGTGCCGAAGAGAGCAGAAGATATGTTGTGCCGTCTGCACCGGGAAAGCGTTTTTCAGAGGATACGAAAGTAACGGATATGCTCTACAAATGCTATGCCGAAGCAGAAGAAGGCAAAAATTTTGATAAATCCTTAAAGGCAATCAAGGAACGTTACAACGAAATCATCAAGGGGCTCGGCTTAAAGCTTTCCTTAGAAGAACAGTTTGAAACAATTAAGAAGCAGTTTGCTGCAAAGGCCGGCAAGGACTATGCAGCTTCCCGCGGTGAATATTTAAACGGTATCATCATGGCAAATTACCTCGGCTATGAATTTATTGATGCAGCAACCGTAATCTGCTTTGATAAAAATGGTGAATTTGAATCTGAAAAAACCAATCAAGTGATGAGCGAACGTCTTGCAAATACAGAAAATGCCGTTATTCCGGGCTTCTACGGTGCAATGCCAAACGGTCAGGTAAAGACATTTTCAAGAGGCGGTTCCGATGTAACCGGTTCTATCGTGGCAAGAGCTTTAAAGGCAGATGTATATGAAAACTGGACAGATGTTTCCGGTTTCCTTGTAGCAGATCCAAGAATCGTAGAAAATCCAAAGCCGATTGCGATTATTACTTATAAGGAATTAAGAGAATTATCTTACATGGGTGCTTCCGTATTACACGAATCCGCAATCTTCCCGGTAAGAAAAGAAGGAATTCCGATTAATATCCGCAACACCAATGCACCGGAAGATAAGGGTACAATGATTGTAGAAACGACCTGCAGTATCCCGGAATGTATCATTACAGGTATCGCAGGAAAGAAGGGCTTTGTAGCAATCAACATTGATAAGGATATGATGAACTCTGAAATCGGTTTCGGTAGAAAAGTACTTCAGGTATTTGAAGATAACGGTATTTCATTTGAGCATATGCCGTCAGGAATCGACACCATGACAGTCATTGTACATCAGGATGAATTTGTGGAAAAAGAACAGAAGGTGCTTGCAGAACTGCACAGAGCCGTGAATCCGGACAGCATTGAATTAGAGTCAAACCTCGCATTAATCGCTGTTGTGGGACGCGGTATGAAAAACAGTGTCGGTAATGCCGCAAATGTAATTTCTGCACTGTCCAATGCGAAGATTAATGTTAAAATGATTGATCAGGGATCAAGCGAATTAAATATTATCGTCGGTGTAAGAAACCGCTACTTTGAAGCGGCAATCCGCGCAATCTATGATGTATTTATTCCACAGAAGTAAAAAATAAAGAAAAAACGGCAGTTTTTGCAAAGCTGGTGTAGCGGAGTAATCCAATACAGATTTGCAGAAACTGCCGTTTGTTATTGATGCTGCCTATGCACGTGGCTCGACAGCATAGACGGACATATATTCCTGCATATAATTTATTAAACTTGGGTCATGCAGAATGGAAAGCATCATAACAAAGAAAAATAACATTAAAACAATACCGGAAATGCCAAGACATAAACCGGCAACCGCTTTTCCTTCAAAACGTCCAATGCGGCTGCGGGAAAGGATTGCCAGTACAATTGCTGAAATCGTACATGGCAGACTGATGTAATACACTATGGAAGTCACACAGCCTGCAATGGCTAAAATCAGTGAAAAAGTCGCAAGCTTATCCTTTGGTTTAGCCGGCGGCACCGGATAGTCATTATTAAAATAATTCTGATTCGGATGCTGGTTTCCATTTATATTCTGATTTTGATTTGTATTGTTATTGTCACTCCAGTTATTCGGGTCGTAATTATCCATGAAATCCTCCTTAATTTGCATATATTTATGATATTGGAGTCGAAACCCCTGATAATAATACCTGCGGATTGTTCCGTGCTTTGCATTTTTGCAATTATTGGTATCATTTTATAATCTTATCATAAGGTATGATGGATTGCAAATCAGCCGCAGCTCAAAGTTGCGAAACCTCTCCCAAACTGGTATAATAATAAGAATTCAGAAAAAAGGGAAGAAAAAGGAGAACGTCACACGAATGGACATTATCAAGAAGATAGCAGAAGAATTACAGATAAAGGCAACACAGGCGGAAGCCGCTGTCAAGCTGATTGACGAGGGTTGTACGATTCCGTTTATTGCAAGATACCGTAAAGAAGCAACAGGCGCATTAAATGATGAGCAGTTAAGAAATTTAGATGAAAGACTGCGTTACCTGCGCAATCTTGAAGATAGAAAAGAACAGGTAATCGCAAGCATTGAAGAACAGGGTAAATTAACAGACGAGTTAAAGCAGCAGATTCTGGCGGCAGAAACAATGGTACTCGTAGAGGATTTATATCGTCCGTATAAGCAGAAAAGAAGAACAAGAGCGACAATTGCCAAAGAAAAAGGCTTAGAACCGCTGGCAGAATTTATTTTACAGCAAAATACCGACAAGCCGTTAGAGGAGGAAGCCGCCAAGTACATCAGTACGGAAGAAGGAAAAGAAGTAGCCGATGCCAAAGCGGCAATTGCGGGGGCAATGGATATTATTGCAGAGCAGATTTCCGATGTGGCAGACTACAGAACATATATCCGTGATATTACAATGAAAGAGGGGAAACTCATTTCTATTGCCAAAGATGAAAAAGCAGAATCGGTTTATGAAACCTACTATGACTACAATGAAAGTTTAAGCACCGTTCCGGGACACAGAATCCTTGCGATTAACCGTGGTGAAGCGGAAAAGTTTTTAACAGTGAAGATTGAAGCGCCGGAAGAACGCATTTTAAGATATCTGGAAAAACAGGTGCTGACATCGGAAAATGAATTTACAGCGCCGGTATTAAAAGCAACAATCGCAGATGCGTATGACAGACTGATCGCACCGGCAATCGAACGTGAAATCCGCAGCAGTCTGACAGAAAAAGCAGAAGATGGCGCAATTAAAGTATTCGGCAAAAACTTAGAACAGCTTTTATTACAGCCGCCGATTGCAGGAAAAGTCGTACTCGGCTGGGACCCGGCATTCCGTACAGGCTGTAAGCTTGCTGTTGTAGATGCTACGGGAAAGGTGCTGGATACAAAGGTCATCTATCCGACAGAGCCGCACAATAAGGTTGAAGAATCCAAGCGTGAAGTAAAAAAACTCATTGACAAATATCATGTAACGCTTATTTCCTGCGGGAACGGAACGGCTTCCAGAGAATCCGAAAAAATCATTGCAGACATGATTAAAGAAATGAATTTAAACGATGTGGATTACATCATTACCAATGAAGCCGGTGCGTCCGTATATTCGGCAAGTAAGCTGGCAACAGAGGAATTTCCTGATTTTGACGTAGCACAGCGTAGTGCGGTATCCATTGCAAGACGTGTGCAGGACCCGCTTGCCGAACTTGTAAAGATTGAACCGAAGTCGATTGGTGTGGGACAGTATCAGCATGATATGAATCAGAAAAAGTTAAGCGAAACCCTGACCGGTGTCGTAGAAGACAGTGTAAATAAAGTCGGTGTTGATTTAAATACAGCATCCGCTTCATTATTGGAATACATTTCAGGTATTTCCAAGGCAGTTGCAAAAAATATTGTAGACTACCGTGAAACTAACGGTAGATTTACGAACAGAAAGCAGCTGTTAAAGGTGGCAAAGTTAGGACCAAAGGCATTTGAACAGTGTGCGGGCTTTATGCGCATTACAGGCGGTGACAATCCGTTAGATGCAACAAGTGTCCACCCGGAAAGCTACGAAGCAGCAAAGAAGCTGCTGGCGTTAATGGGTTATGACAGCAATTCCATTACTTCCGGTGAATTAATTGGTTTAAGAAGCAAAGTTCACAATTTAAAAGAACTCTCCGAAAAGCTTGAAATCGGTGAAATGACCTTAGAGGATATTATCAAGGAACTTGAAAAGCCGGGACGTGACCCGAGAGAAGAAATGCCAAAGCCGATTTTACGCAAAGATGTCTTAGAAATGAAAGACTTACAGCCGGGCATGATTTTAAAGGGAACGGTAAGAAATGTCATTGATTTTGGTGCATTTGTAGACATTGGTGTACATCAGGACGGACTGGTACACATTTCACAGATGAGAAGTGACAGACGTGTCGAACATCCGTTAGACGTTGTCAGTGTCGGTGATATCGTAGATGTCCGTGTAATTGAAGTGGATGCCAATAAAGGCAGAATTGCACTTTCTATGATTTTGGATGAAAAAGAAGCGCAGAATAAAAAGATAAGCAGACCGGCAAAAGACCGCCGGACAAAAAAGGACCGTCCGAAAAAACAGGAAGGACTGAATCTGAGCGGATTGTCAAAATTTATGCACTAAAAAAGAGTAAAGATTGTCCGGATAATGCCGGGGCTGAATTAAGAAAGGAAAAGTTATGAGTGAATCGAACAAGCCACAGGGCTTACAGGTGCAGTTTGAAACACAGGTTACCGAACAGGATTTGATGAATTTTAAATTATACCACAATTACCACAGTGTCGGCGGTGTGGCAGGATTGTTGTTTGGGATTGTCGCACTGATTATCTGCGTAGTATCCGTAGGCCAGGTCAACATTTCCTATACACTGATGATGGGCTTTTTCGGGCTCTTTTTTACCGTGTATACACCGATTGGCATGAAATTAAAAGTGAAACAGCAGATGAAAACCGTTGCAGCTTTTAAAGAACCTGTCCGATATACAGTTACAGAAGAAAAGATTTTGTTACAGCAGGGGGCGGTGACCGAAGAAATGCTCTGGGAAGACATTTTTAAGATTAAATGTACAGGAAAAAGTCTTGTTTTATATATTACCAGTGTCCGTGCTAATATCATTCCATTGCGTGACATCGGTGATG
Source organism: Lachnospira intestinalis (assembly GCF_040095895.1). Lineage (NCBI taxonomy): Bacteria > Bacillati > Bacillota > Clostridia > Lachnospirales > Lachnospiraceae > Lachnospira > Lachnospira intestinalis. The sequence continues at coordinate 7,429 of NZ_JBBMFS010000003.1, read as the reverse complement.
AACTGGATGCGTTTCTTACAATTGCAGAGAAAAAATTGAAGCCGTTTCAGATAAAAGTGGGAGGCAGATATGGTCATAGAAACAACTAGCGCAAAAGAAACCTTTGAAGCCGGATACAGGCTGGCACAGTCCGTACATCCGGGACAGATTTACTGCTTAAACGGCGATTTGGGTGTCGGCAAAACCGTATTTACGCAGGGCTTTGCCAAAGGACTTGGGATTGAAGAACCGATTAACAGCCCGACCTTTACGATTGTACAGGAGTATCATGAAGGCAGACTGCCGTTGTACCATTTTGATGTATACCGCATTGCCGATGTCAGTGAAATGGATGAAATCGGTTATGAAGAATACTTTTTTTCAGATGGTGTATGCCTGATAGAATGGGGAACGCTCATAGAAGAACTGCTCCCTGACAGCACAATAACTATTACGATAGAAAAAGATTTGCAGAAAGGCTTCGACTATCGTAAAATAACGATTTCAAATGGAGAAAAACAATGAGAATTCTGGCAATAGAAAGTTCCGCAGTTACTGCTTCTGTTGCAATTTTAACAGATGACGTACTGACGGCAGAATATACGGTAAATTATAAAAAAACACATTCACAGACACTGCTTCCGATGATTGATGAAATCTGTAAAATGACGGAAACAGAGCCGGAAAGTTTTGATTTGATTGCTGTATCACAGGGACCGGGTTCTTTTACCGGACTGCGTATCGGTGCGGCAACAGGAAAAGGCATTGCACTGGCACTGGATAAAAAAATGGTCGCAGTGCCGACCTTAAAAGCAATGGCATATAATGTCAGTGAAACAGACTGCCTGATTTGTCCGGTAATGGATGCAAGAAGACAGCATTTATATACGGCGCTGTACCGGCTGGATAAAGACGGGAAACCACAGGAAGTATTGGCACAGAGCCTGTTATCTTATGAAGAACTGATAAAGCTTTTAAATGAGAAAAATGAACCGGTACTCTTTATCGGCGATGGTGTTGTACCGGCAAAACAGGCATTTGAAGAAGGCCTTACCTGTGCTTATAAAATCGCTCCGGCGCATATCTGCACCCAGCGCGCAGGCAGTGTGGCGCTTGCGGCAAAAGATATGGCAGAAGCGGGAGAGGTCATTTTATCAGACGCATTCCATCCGGAATATTTAAGACCGTCACAGGCAGAAAGGGAGTTGAAGCGTGGAACAGTTTCAAATTCGTGAAATGCGTGAAACAGATATTGCACAGGTCGAAGCAATAGAACAGGAAATTTTTTCTGTACCGTGGTCGGAAAAATCTTTTCTTTCCGCCTGCACAACGCCTGAAAATATTTATCTGGTGTGCCTTGCAGGAGAAGAAGTTGCAGGCTACTGCGGATTGTGGAGTGTGCTTGGCGAAGGCAATATCACCAATATGGCAGTGGCAGAAAAATACCGCAGAAACGGAGTGGCGGAAGCGCTGATGAAAGAAATGGAAGAACGCGGCAGACAAAAAGACGTGACGATATTTTTTCTTGAAGTGCGTGAAAGCAATGATGCAGCGCGCAGGCTCTATGAAAAAATGGGATATGAACAAATCGGTGTCCGTAAAAATTTTTACGAGAAGCCGGCGGAAAATGCCATAATCATGTCAAAAGGCTGGCGTACGGCATAGGAAAGGTGTATACTAAAATTAGAAAAGGAAAGACTAAGAAAAATGTTAGATGTATGTTTACTAGGTACAAGCGGAATGCTTCCGTTGCCGGGAAGATGGCTGACATCGCTGTTGCTGCGTTATAACGGCAGCAGTATGTTAATCGACTGCGGCGAGGGAACACAGATTGCAATAAAAGAAAAGGGCTGGAGCTTTCATCCGATTGATGTCATCTGCTTTACACATTACCATGCAGACCATATCAGCGGACTTCCGGGACTTTTACTGACAATCGGCAATTCCGACAGGACAGAACCGGTAACACTCATCGGGCCAAAAGGGCTTTCAAGAGTGGTTTCCGCACTGAGGGTCATTGCACCGGAGCTTCCGTATGAATTGCGTTTTATTGAATTGAGTGAATCCAGAGAACATATTTCTATCAATGGATATGAAATAGATGCATTTAAAGTGAATCATGCTGTGACCTGTTACGGTTATGCGGTAAATATTCCGCGAATCGGCAAGTTTGACGTTGAAAAAGCAAAGGCACTTGAGATTCCTCAGAAAGCATGGAACCGCTTGCAGCACGGCAGTACAGTAGAACTGGACGGCAGGGTGTATACACCGGATATGGTTATGGGTGCACCAAGAAAAGGTCTGAAAGTGACTTATTGTACGGACAGCAGACCGGTGAAGTCTATTTCAGAAAATGCACAGGGCTCGGATTTGTTTATCTGCGAGGGCATGTACGGCGAGAAAGGTAAAGAAAGTAAAGCAAGGGAATATAAACATATGACCTTTGTAGAAGCTGCACATCTTGCCCGGGAAGCACAGGTGAAAGAAATGTGGCTGACACATTTTAGTCCGTCACTGGTGCGCCCCGCAGATTATGTAGCAGGAATACAGAAGATATTTCCGAATGTTCAGGCAGGTACAGACGGTAAAACGGTAGAGCTTGGCTTTGAAGATTAGGAAAGGGCAGCTGCAAAGGAGGTAGCGTTATGAAAAAGTATGCAAGAGTCACAATCGCAATTTTAATCATGGCAGCATTGGGCGTTGGATATTACTATTACTTGTCCAACAGACAGCCGCGGCAGGATGCGACACAGCAGTCGCTGGTGAATGAACAGCTTGCCCAGTTAAAGACAAAAAATATTGAACAGAATTACCCGGAATCCGTAAAAGAAGTGGTCAATCTGTTTATGCGCATCAGTAAAATGTATTACACATCCAGCGTATCCGATGAGGATTTAGGCATTCTTGCAAGTCAGGCACGTCTGCTATTTGATGATGAGTTAAAGAGCAAACAGACCGATGCAGAATACCTTGAAAGTTTAAAGCAGGATATAGCGGATTATAAGAAGGTCAACAGATACATTTCTGATTTCAAACTTGAAGGCAGTTCAAATGTAAAGTACAAGACCTTAAACGGTCAGAAGTATGCTACAATTCTTGGACTGTACTATATCCGGGAAGGCAGCGGACTGGAGTATTCTTATACAAAGTTTACACTGCGTGAAGATGCGCAGGGACACTGGAAGCTCCTGTACTGGGAACTGGCAGATGAATCAGACATTAATGAATAAAAAGTAGGAAAAGGTCATGGAAAACAAAGACGTATTAATACTGGCAATCGAAAGCTCCTGCGATGAAACGGCAGCTGCGGTTGTAAAAAACGGAAGAACGGTATTATCCAGTGTGATTAATTCACAGATTGATATTCACACGCTTTACGGCGGTGTTGTGCCGGAAATTGCTTCCAGAAAACATATTGAAAATATTAATCCGGTTATCGAACTGGCATTAAAGCAGGCAGATGTCACGCTGGATGATATTACGGCAATTGGTGTTACGTATGGACCGGGGCTTGTCGGTGCATTGCTTGTTGGTGTTGCAGAGGCGAAAGCTATTGCATTTGCAAAGAAAAAGCCGCTGGTTGGTGTACACCATATTGAAGGCCATATTTCAGCAAATTATATCGAACATCCTGATTTAGAGCCGCCGTTTGCGGCATTGGTGGTGTCGGGAGGACATACTCACCTTGTTATGGTAAAAGATTACGGCACATATGAAATTATCGGGCGAACAAGAGATGATGCGGCAGGAGAAGCATTTGATAAGGTGGCGCGTGCCGTAGGCCTGGGATATCCTGGAGGCCCGAAGGTTGACAAGCTGGCCAAAGAGGGCAATCCCCATGCAATCGAATTCCCGCGGGCACATGTTGACGATGCACCGTATGATTTCTCATTCAGCGGAATCAAGTCCGCTGTATTAAACTACATCAATTCCTGTGAAATGAAGCAGATTGAGATTAATAAGGCAGATTTAGTGGCATCATTCCAAAATGCAGTTGTAGAAGCACTTGTTTCAAGAGCAATCCGTCTGACAGAGGAAATGCACATTAAAAAGCTTGCCATTGCGGGTGGTGTGGCATCCAATTCTGCACTGCGTGCGGCACTCACAAGGGAATGTGACAGCCACGGTATTCAGTTTTATTCACCGTCGCCGATTCTCTGCACAGACAATGCGGCAATGATTGGTGCGGCTGCATACTATGAATACATGCGCGGAACACGGCACGGATACGATTTGAATGCCGTTCCGAATTTAAAACTTGGAGAGCGGTAATCGGACAATGAAGTGCAGAATGTCTGCGGAATAGAGGAGCATATGAAAAAAATTGCGGTTGTACTGGCAGGCGGACGCGGCAGCAGAATGAACAGTGACATTCCAAAGCAGTATCTGATGTTAAAAGACCGGCCGGTACTTTATTATGCCTTAAAGGCATTTCAGGACAGCGATATTGATAGTATTGTATTGGCGGCAGGTGAAAATGATTTGGAAATGTGCCGCACACAGATTGTTGAAAAATACGGCATAAATAAAGTCATGGCAATTGTCGCAGGCGGCGCACAGCGGTATGATACAGTATACAATGCACTGAAAGCGGCGCAGGAGCTGGCAATAGATACAGCACCAGAAGAGGTGCTGATTTATATCCATGACGGTGCAAGGCCGTGTATCAGCCGGGAAATTATAAAAAACTGCGAAGAAGCCGCATTACAATATGGTGCCTGTACGGCAGCAGTCCCGGTTAAGGATACCATTAAGGTGGTCAGTCCGGAAGGCTTTGCGGTTGATACACCGGACAGAAATACGTTGTGGCAGATTCAGACGCCTCAGGTATTCCGCAGTGACATTATAAGCAGTGCGTATGCAAAAATGTATGCGGATACAGACAGAGGTACGATTACAGATGATGCCATGCTTGTAGAACGTTATACGGACGTTCCGGTCAAAATGGCAATGGGCGCATACACAAATATAAAAATTACAACGCCGGAAGACATGGGGATTGCGGCGCAGTATCTTTAAAAAATAAAAACCAGAATAGAACAGGTTGTTTAAGAGGGTAATTAGCACAAGGTGCATGATTATAGAATAATGGAATGCTGTAAAATACAGCGGAATGGAGGAGTTACACAATGGAACAGACAATTCCGTATAAGATTTATCTGGAAGAACAGGAAATGCCAAAGCAATGGTACAATGTACGCGCTGATATGAAAAAGAAACCGGCGCCGATTTTAAATCCACAGACTTTAAAACCGGTTACAGTCGATGAATTATCGGCTATTTTTTGTACAGAGCTTGCAAAGCAGGAACTGGATGATACAACACCGTATTTTGATATCCCGCAGGAAATCAGGGATTTCTATAAAATGTATCGCCCGTCACCGTTAGTACGGGCATACTGTCTTGAAAAGAAGTTAGGCACACCGGCACACATTTATTACAAATTTGAAGGAAATAACACATCCGGCAGTCATAAACTCAATTCTGCAATTGCACAGGCATACTATGCAAAACAGCAGGGATTAAAGGGAGTTACAACAGAGACAGGTGCAGGACAGTGGGGAACAGCACTTTCGATGGCATGTTCTTATTTTGATTTAGATTGTCAGGTTTATATGGTAAAGTGTTCTTATGAGCAGAAACCGTTCAGACGTGAAGTTATGCGTACATATGGTGCATCTGTAACCCCGTCACCGTCTATGAAGACCAATGTCGGACGTAAAATCAATGAAGAATTTCCGGGAACAACAGGAAGCCTTGGCTGTGCGATTTCAGAAGCAGTTGAAGCAGCAACAAGTCAGGAAGGTTATCGTTATGTATTAGGTTCTGTGCTGACACAGGTATTATTACATCAGTCTATTATCGGTCTTGAAACCAAGGCGGCACTGGACAAATACGGTGTAAAGGCAGATATGATTATTGGCTGTGCAGGCGGCGGTTCTAATCTCGGTGGATTAATCTCTCCGTTTGCAGGACAGATGCTGCGCGGGGAAGCCGATTACAAGTTGATTGCAGTCGAACCGGCATCCTGCCCAAGTCTTACAAGAGGAAAATACGCATACGATTTCTGTGATACAGGTAAAGTATGCCCATTAGCAAAAATGTATACACTCGGCAGTGGATTTATTCCGTCCGCAAACCATGCAGGCGGACTGCGTTATCATGGAATGAGTTCTGTAGTTTCCGAATTATACGACCAGGGACTAATTGAAGCAAGAAGCGTAGAACAGACAGAAGTATTTAAGGCAGCAGAACAGTTTGCACGGATTGAAGGAATTCTTCCGGCACCGGAAAGCAGTCATGCAATTAAAGTGGCAATTGATGAAGCACTCAAGTGCAAAGAAACCGGTGAAGAAAAGAATATTGTATTCGGACTTACAGGTACAGGCTACTTTGATATGTTTGCATATCAGCGTTACAACGACCATGAAATGTCAGATTACATTCCGACAGACGAAGAACTGCAAAAGTCACTGTCTACCCTTCCTGTAGTAGAGTAGGGGTATCAGTGTAATCAAAAATCCGGTATACAGAACGGATTCGTACGGATACAGAGTGCCTGCGGTAGGAGAGCAGGAAAAAGACAGGATATATAACTTCGTGCCTGCCGGGCAGTGCGGACGGTATTTGAATAAAATATCCGGAGGGACAGTGAAAGTATTAGAACTGTTTCTGCCGGATATTTTAAATGAAAGTATATTTTTGACAGTCTACAAATGAATTGTCCGGTATATTGAAAACAAAAGAGAGCAAAAAGCGGGGAAAGACGTAAAATAAAAAGGAAGCATAATATACGTAAAAACAGCGTGAAAAGGCGGTGTGAGAGCAGAAAACAGCGGATAAATAAAAAAGTTGAAAAAATTGAAAAAAGTTGTTGACAAGTAGCAGGTGAGGTGATATTATAAACAAGTCGTCAGCGATGAGCAACAACGCAGACATGACAAAAAGAATATGGAGAGGTACCGAAGTGGTCATAACGGGGCGGTCTTGAAAACCGTTTGTCTTCACGGGCGCATGGGTTCGAATCCCATCCTCTCCGCTTCCAAAGCACTTATGCAGATAAGTGCTTTTGTTTTCCTAAGAGCTGAATATGAAAAATGACAGGCGCGAAGGTGTCGTATCTTAATGATACATTAGGAGAAGTACCCAAGAGGCTGAAGGGACACCCCTGGAAAGGGTGCAGGTCGGTAACACGGCGCGAGGGTTCAAATCCCTCCTTCTCCGTTCGCATCATTGATGTTTCTTGTTTTTGGTTAAACAAACACGATGATGTAAAGAAAATAAAAAATATCAAAAAAGTTGTTGACAAATAATGACAAACATGATATTCTATTAAAGCTGTCGGCGCTGATAAAAAACGCAGGCAACAATATGAACATTGATAACTGAACAGTAAAACAACCCTGAAAATTCTTTGAAATTTTCAATTTACGAACTGACAGGAAGTAAG